>NZ_CABSQO010000067.1:0-11263 GCF_902479755.1 uncultured Tissierella sp.
AAAGATTTCTAAAAAGATTAAACAGCCTCAATCCGATAGAATATCGAACTAGGGCTGTTTAGAGTTGTCTTTACTCTTTAGGTTGAAGTTCAAATTTAGCACTCTTATTATCTTTTATTTTATAGAAGTATTGTGATATATCATATAAGTCAAGATAAGTTATTAAGTTTATATCTTTATCTAATAATTTTCTTATGTTCTCATCTTTCACCAATTCCAAGGATTCAGGTTTATTTCTCACTAATTCCTCAAACATATTTTCAAGATCTTTACTTATTATATGATTTAAAGGAATGTGTAAATTCGGCAGATATCTAAAAAAATCAATTGTATCTTTAAAAGAAATTTTGATATCCAATTCTAATGCTTTTACTCTTCTTTGTACATAATTATTATAAATAATTTCAACCTTGGAATCATCAAATTTGGACAATGAGATTTCACTATTAAGGGCCTTTTTTACATCATTTTCTAAGTTTAAATATATTGAAGACATATCTCCTTTATCTATGTCATGATATATGCAATCATAATCTAGGTAATCAATTACCGAAGCTTCTGTGCTTATCAATGAAACTGGTATCTTATAATAGGATAAAAGATTAGTTACCATTTCAATTTCTCCCACTTCTTTTTCTCCTAAAGATAATATTTCAATTTCATCCCTAAAGGTATGAGGGAATCTACAATGGTCACTTTTCTTGCCATGAAAACCTACTAGAAAAGCTGTTTTATAATCAATGCTAAAATCAATATTTCTAATTTTCTTAATTATATTGATTTCAGGACTTAATTTCTCTACTAAGTTACCTGGCAATATACCATCATTATGGTCATAGCATAGATATATATTAATATTATCTGGTATGGAATTTATAATTACAGATATTTCTTTATATAATAAAACCTCATTCCTTTTATTATCCCATAAATCTTCAACTCCAATAATTCCTTCTAAATCAATTATAACCAATATATTATCCATTTTGCACCTCTATGCTTTCATGTTTAAATTTATAATATCTATCAAAAAAATCAGATTTATAGTTGCCATGCTCAATCATTATCACTGTTTTATCTGAAAAATATTTATTTAATATATAATCGAATTTATTTTTAAAATCAGCATCTAAATTGGCCAAAGGCTCGTCCAATATATAAATAGATGAATTCTTAGATAAACATCTTATTATTTCTATTTTCTTCTTCTGACCACCAGATAAATTGTAATTTTCATCTATAAAAGTATCTATACCTTCTTCTAAGCTTTCTATATACTCCAATAGATCAAAATCCTCCAGAATTTCATTTAAAGTATATTTACCATTATCAGCTTCATATAAAATGTTATTTCTTATAGACAAAGGATAGACAATTGGGTTTTGATTAGATATACTTATACACTCCATAATATCTGAAGCCTTGTACTCTTTATGGCTATTATCATTAATCAGATATTCTCCACAGCTTAAAGGGTATTGTAATGAGATAAGTTTTATCATGCTGGATTTTCCACTTCCATTTTCACCTCCAATTAATATATGTTCCCCCTTATTTAAATACATATTAACATCCTTTAAGATATAAGAATCCTTTATCTTAAATTCTCCGTCTTTTATCTCTATTTTATTAATATATTCAAGGGGTTGTTTCTTTTCTTCTTCATCTTTGAATAAATTTTTTGTTTCCATTACCTCAAAGACTCTATCCAAACTCACATGATATCTTTGAACAGTTGGTATCAGATTAGTTATCCCTATAAGGCTTATTAATACTTTTTGAATATAAAAAGATAGAAATATGAAGATTTCTGGGGTTATTCTTTTCTTAAATACAAGTATTCCAGCTAATATATAAAATAAAAATATATTGATTTTCATGATAGAGTCCATTATATATTGTAAGTTTATCTTACTTTCATTTAGCTTATCAACATTAGAAATCTTATCCTCTATATAATTATCAAAATCGTTTACAATAAAGTTTTTAATCTTTTCATTTGAAGTGATTTCATAAATACTATTAGAAACTTTTTTGACAATACCCAATATTACATCTGAGTAATAAAAATTTATTTTATTATATTTCTTTATCTTCTTAGAATAATGGATATTGATAAATATTATAGGTATTACTAAAACAATAGTATATATAAACCAAGTATTTTGTTTAATTAATATAAATAGCATGGATAGCAAAACTATAATTTCCGATAAATAACCAAATAAATAGTCTAAATAAGATAAAGGAGAACTATAGTCACTTGTGAATACATTATTTAGTTTAGCCGAATTATATGTACTGCTATATTGGAAATATCCAAAATAGCTGTAAAATATTCTCTCTTTAACCTTATTATTTATTCTAATCATCAATTTAGAAGATACTTTATCTAATGAATAATTTATAATGCTAAATACCATATAGTACATGGCAAACAGAATAATATACCTTTTAAATAAAGATATATTATTCTGCATAATTGATGCAACAATTACACTTACTAGATAAGGCTCTATTAAAGCACTGGCCTTTATCAAAATACCTGTCAATTTAATCAATAAATATTTAATTTTATATCTATCCAATAAAGCCATGCTCTTTTTTATATATAGCAAATTTATCTTCCCCTATATCATGCTTTAATTTTTTCAGTATTTCTTATTTCCTCAGCTATCAATTGGTTTAAAACTCTCTCCAAAGCTACCTTATAATCTTCTTCTTTCCATCTGCTACAATATCCTATATCTAAGGTATCGTATCTTTTGATATTCTCGGCAACACAACCGCCTCTGCAAAAATATTTATAGTCACAATCTTTGCATCTTGACATATTACGGACATCACGATTGTAGATATTTTTTATATTGTTCCTATTTACATAGATCTCTGGCTTATAAGTTCCTACCTCTAGTTTAGGATTATCTGAACTTAAGCAGGTAACAACTTTTCCATTTGGCAGAAATGTATAAGAAGGTCTAAATGTAAGATCACAATGCTTATATGGTATTCGAGTCTCCCTTGACTGTATCATACTAAGCATAGAAATTTCAGTATAATTTATAAAGCTCTGACTTAGATATTTTGCTCGATTATCCAATTCAATTAGTTGTTTAAATGATTCCTTTGCCATATTAATATAAGTATCATCTTCATCATTGAATTGCGTTTTCATCATATCTAAATCAAGTTTCACTGAAAATTTATTTTCCAACCATCCATACTTTTCTAAAATATCAAAAAATGATCGATAATCTTCAATCTCTTCAGGATGATATACAGAGTTGATAATCACTTCAATGTCATTATCCAGTAGAAACTCCAATGCTTCCCATATATTGTCATAGAACTTATCATTAAAAGTATTCCTATATTTTAAATGCAGTTTTTTATCGCCATCAATTGAAAGTATTACAGTTTGAATTCTTTCTCTATTTGCTTTTATCAATGACTTATATTTTGATATATTTGATCCATTAGTAGTAAAAGTCAGCTGTGCTGTTGGAAACCTTTCAAAAACGCTTTCTATAAATTTAAAATTATCATCTAGAAAAGGTTCTCCTCCCATAATAGTAATAGTTTTTATAATTGAATCAGTGTTGAATAAATTATCATAGTATCCATAGAACTCTTTTATTTTATCAAGATCATCTGTCTTCATCTTAGATTTAATATTTTTATAATCCTTTTGATAACAATAAGTACAATTGTAATTACAATCAAATCCAGTTATAAAAACTAAATCAAGAAATTGTTTCTTATCTTTTACAGATATTTCAGTTTGGTCAATTGCTATGTCAGATTTATTTTTCAAATAGTCTCTATAATCATCTAAAAGTTTACTATAGTCTTCCTTATCTACAACTACATAATCTAATGTTATTAAATCAAAAATTATATATTTGCCATAATTATAATGAACCGTTTTCTCATTATCTGTTCTAATATTAAATTTTTCAATCATAAGATCACTTCCTCTATGGTTTCATATCCTAAAGCTTTGGAATATTGCAATAATTTCCTTGAAAAAAAACTACATTCCCCTATAAATCCTTCGTTGTTAATATTTTTTGAGTTTCCACATCCCCCGCCACATAATAATGCAAATTTACAACCTTTACACTGTTCAATAGTTGTTATATTTCTATTTATCAAGCTTTTTTCAAAATATTTAAATTCAGGATAATACGTTCCAACTCTAGAATCTTTATTTCCAACAGAAACCAAGCAAGAGTAGATATCCCCTCTATTGTCTATTAATCTAGCACTTGTTTCTGCAGAACAGCTATAAAATTTTAAACCTATGGGTTTCCCATCGATTATAGATTTTTGAAAATTAACTGACGAGTTATTAATAGTATTGTCACTATATTCATCTACGGAGTACAGTATAGGTTCTAAAAAATTTTTACTCTCATCATCTAATTGAAATATAGGCTGCAATTCAAATATTAATAATTTATTATTTGGATATTTTTCCTTTAAATTATCCCTAAGCTCTAAACACTCTTGATAATTAGCTCTGCTTATATTCATCCTTATTTTTATTCTTATATTATTTTTAATAGCTAAATCAATATTGGATATTAGTTTATCAAATGTTCCCATTCTATTATCTTTTAGGAAACGAGATTTATCATGGGTTTCTTTGCCTCCATCTAATGTTACCTGCAGCCATTTTACCTTAATCTTTTTCAAAATATCAATATACTTATCTATACCGTAGCCATTTGTTATTATTCGATATTCTTTATCAGGATATTTTTCTATTATATATTTTATAATATCCATATTTTGTTCCAATAGAGGTTCTCCACCATATAAAAGTATGCTTTCTATATTTGGAAACAATTCTTCAGTTCTATCAATCATATCTTCTGTAAGCAAATCCTTATCGTGACTGCTAACATTAGATTCAAAGCAATAGCTACATCCAAAGTTACAATCATAGGTCAGAACTATACCTAAATCTTTAATATTATTTTTTCGCTTTTCATAATTTTTTCTAAGGATTGCCAATTGAGATTCCTTATATCTATTCTCCTCTTCTGAATTTTCCATTATATATTTTCGTTGAATCAGTGCATCATATAATTCTGTTTCATATTTATTGTCAAATTGAATATTCTCTGATTTTCTCCAAAGCTTGATTAGGTTTAAATCTTCTTCAGATACTATATCTGATAATCCATTTAACAAATTGATTAAGATATATTCATCCTCTTTATTTGTCTTCATAATTGTAGAATGTTCTATAAAATACATAGCCTGTCCTCCTATAAAATAAAAGTTTATTTTTTATCATAGTATAGATTCAATACCTTTAATGTTTTCTTTTAAGTAATTCATCCAATCTACTTTTAGTTCTTCAAAGGTTTTTCCAAATACTTCTTTATAGGTTAATCCATTAAAATCTGCAATATTTAGGTAAAGCATCTTTTCCAATCCATATTCTTCAACTAAATAACTAAAAAAGCTAAAGTTTTTATGGTAATCCATGGTGTCTCCTTCAGTCATTAGATCTAATGGAGCTTTTTCTTCCTTCAATTTAGAACCCAGAATTTGATTAATTTTAACTCTAGCTAAAATTACCAAATGACTTTCTATTATTCTTTTATTTTGATCTTTTGCCGTTTCTTCTATATTATCAATATCGATATTGTTTCTAATATAAATATTTAATAAGTTCACATATAAGTTCTGTAATTCTTTCAATTCATTATCCGTTAAATTTTTTTTCTCTAAGCCTTCTGCAGAATTAGAAATAATATAAAAGCTATATTCCATATCTTTAATATAAGCTTCGGAATAAACAACTTCTAAATAGTTTGCAATTCCTTCATCTATCCATGTTGGTTTTATAATACTTATCTCATTTTGTGTAAAAGGCTTATGGAACAATAAATGACAGTATTCATGTGCGTGAGCATTCACATCTCTTAAATGTATTTTTTCAGACCCTGTCATAATGTAACCTCCATCAGTAAAGCCATCAACATTTGTATCAAAGATATATTCTACCTTTAGTACATTGTTTAATACTTCTTTATATTCTGAATAAAATTTAGGGGCATCTTTCTCTATTCCTTTCTTTATAGCTAATATATCTCTATCAAATCTCAGTATAAGCTGTTCTATTTTTCTTGCTGTACCATACTGTTCATTTATTTCTGCAGTACTAATATCTATTTTAAATCCATTTATTTCTTCTTTAGTATTTATAATAAACTTATTTGCCATATTATTTATAACTTCCATCCTATTCATTAGACTTTCTATTTCTCTTTGATAAGATAAATCTATATCATTTTCCTCTGCCCAATTCTCTATGTCAGATATTTCTACATTATTTTTTAGAAGTTCTGTTTTCTTATCGTTTTTTAGTAAGTATTCCACTAAACCTATTGATGCAGCTTTTACATTTTCTATTTCTCCCTTGGATGAAAATGGCTCAAAAAATCTTGCTCCAAATAATGAAAATTCATTATTTGAATAATATGTAGTAAAGTCTACTTCCTTTTCCTCTATATCATATATCCTTGCATAAAGCCCTTCTGATATCCAGTTATCATATATTCCATAGGACTTTTTTATAAGTTCTTTTTTAAATTCTTCTGTTTCTATAAACTTGGCATCGCATCTTATTATTTTATCTGCCTTTGGAACTAGATATTGTTTTGATATTTGTACTTCAAGATTTTCTATTGGCGAAAATTCATCTATTTTATGTAATTCATTTAGTATTGATGTATAGATACTTTCCTTTCCATCTATATTGTCAGCTATCTTTATCTTTATATTATCGTTTTCATAGATTGTAGAACCTTCACCACTAGCTTCTACTAATTTGACTTTTTCATTCTTTTTATTCTTTTCACTGCATCCTATAAGAAATATTGTGATGATAAGCAAGAATATCATTCTTCTGATTTTCATTTTACATGTTCTCCTTTAGCCATTTTTTATTCAAATAATATAAAGATAAGATACTTGGATAAATTCTAATATAGAATAGATGGAAATTAGTTCCATCTATTCTATATTTAAAAAACTATTCACACCATGTTGCATTTGGATGTTTTGATTTTCTTATAATACAAGCAGAATTAAGACCACCACAACTTTGCTCTAAGCGTGGGTCATCTCCAAATTGAATGTCGCCATTTTTCTCTTCTTCTAAATCAATATCTTCATTCCAGATAATATCGTTCAATGATTTCATATTTTCTCCTCCCTTCTATAAGTATTTGCTGCTAATTACAAAATCATGTAATTGGCATAAGTACTACTCTTTTAATTGAAATGGCTGGGCTTCTCTCATTTTAGACATAATTCATTAATCATATATATAATTCAAAATTAGTCTAGAAATGAGAAACCTACTCTATTCCCCTTTCCCCATAGAGAGCTATAGAAATATTAGCATAATATTATACCAAATACTTCCATTAGCCAATTCATAAGTTCATTGTACTATCACTCAAACATTCCGTCAACCCATTGATATGACTTATTTCCCGACATTATTCAACATAATTCGGTATGTATTGTCGAATAAATATAAGTCAGTCAGAATTATCTCTTTTAACTCCAACTGACTTTTTCAATATCTCAAAACTATTTAATTATACACTCAACATCTATCCAAAAAACTTATACGATATCATAGTATCGATTCAATTCCTTTAATGTTTTCTTTTAAGTACTTCATCCAATCTACTTCTAGTTCCTCAAAGGCTTTTCCAAATACTTCTTTATAGGTTAATCCATTAAAATCTGCAACATTTAGATAAAGCATCTTTTCCAATCCATATTCTTCAACTAAGTAATTAAAGAAACTAAAGTTCTTGTGATAATCCATGGAATCACCTTCTGTCATCAAATCCATAGGTGCATCTCCTTCATTTACCTTAATTCCCATAATTTTTCTATATTTAACATTCGATAAAAATTTCAAATGATTTTCTAGTATTCTTTTATTTTTGTCCTTTGCAACTTCTTCTATATCGGTAACATCAATATCATTTTCGATAAGAAGCTCTAATTGTTTATCTATCATTTTTGCTTCATCTCCAACAAGCCTTTCTGATTCTGCTTCATATGTTCTAAAATTAATCAAATAATCAAAAATATCTTCCATAACTATAATTGTAGCCTCAGAATACACTACATCTAAATAATTTGCTATTCCTTCATCTATCCAGTTAGGCTTTGCAATAACTATACCCTTTTCCATAAAAGGCTTGTGGAACAATAAATGACAGTATTCATGTGAATGAGCATTTATATCTCTTAAATGTATTTTTTCAGACCCTGTCATAATATAGCCTCCATCAGCAAAACCATCAACATTTGTATCAAAAATATATTCTACCTTCGGTACATTGTTTAATACTTCTTTATACTCTGAATAAAATTTAGGAGCATCCTTCTCTATTCCTTTCTTTATAGCTAATATATCTCTATCAAATCTCAGTATAATCTGCTCTATTTTTTCTGCTGTATTATACTGTTCATTTATTTCTACAGTACTAATATCTATTTTAAATCCATTTATTTCTTCTTTAGTATTTATAATAAACTTATTTGCCATATTATTTATAGCTTCCATCCTATTCATCAGACTATCTATTTCTCTTTGATAGCCTAAGTCTATGCCTTTTTCTTTTGCCCAATCCTCAATATCAGATAATTCTATCTTACTTTTTAGTAGCTCCACCTTTTTATTATTTTTTAATATGTATTTCACCAAATCTATTGATGCAGCTTTTACACTTTCTATTTCTTCCTTAGAAGAAAATGGCTCAAAAAATCTTGCTCCAAATAATGAAAAATCATTATTTGAATAATATGTAACAAAATCTACTTCCTTTTTCTCTATATTATATATCTTTGCATATAGTCCTTCTGATATCCAGTTATCATATATACCATAGGATTTTTTTATAAGCTCCTTTTTAAATTCTTCTGTTTCTATAAACTTGGTATCACATCTTATTATTTTATCTACTTTTGGAACCATATATTTTTTAGATATCTCTATCTCAAGATTTTCTATAGGAGAAAATTCATCTATTTTCTGTAATTCGTTTAGTATAGATGCGTATATACTCTCCTTTCCATCTATATTATCAGCTATTTTTATCTTTATATTATCGTTTTGATATATTGTAGAACCTCCACTGCTAACTTCGGCTAATTGGATTGGTTCTTCTCTTGTCTTTTCTTTGTTTTTTTCACTACATCCTGTTAGAAATATGATAAAAATAAGTAATAGTAATAGTTTTTTATTTTTCATTTATATTAACTCCTTTAACAATTTGATATTGCTTACTATCTCATTTTTATAAAATGATTACATTCAGTCATGTTTTTCTATACCATAACTGTAAAAAACTAATCAGATATAATATACAATAGATGGAAATTACTCTCCATCTATTATATATTTCTAGAATTATGCAGAACATTGTACTTTCGGATAGTGATATGATAACCTTATTTCACATATGGGACTAAGACCACAACTCGGCTCTAAACATATCTCTTTCATCCCCTGAATTTCTATATTATTTTCGTCTTCTAAATCAATATCTTCATTCCAGATGATATCGTTTAATGATTTCATACTTTAAGCCTCCTCTCTATATGTATTTGTCGTTAATTACAAAATTCTGTAATTAACATAAGTACTACTCTTTAATTGAAGTGACTAATGTTCTCTCATTTTAGACATAATTAACTAATCATATATATAATTCAAAATTAGTTTAGAAATGAGAGACTGCTCTATTCCCCTTTCCCCATAGAAAGCTATAGAAATATTAGCATAATATTATACCAAATACTTCCATTAGCCAATTCATAAGTTCATTGTACTATCACTCAAACATTCCGTCAACCCATTGATATGACTTATTTCCCGACATTATTCAACATAATTCGGTATGTATTGTCGAATAAATATAAGTCAGTCAGAATTATCTCTTTTAACTCCAACTGACTTTTTCAATATCTCAAAATTATTTAATTATACACTCAACATCTATTCAATCCCAAGAACTTGCAAGATATCATAGTATCGATTCAATACCTTTAATATTTTCTTTTACGTAATTCATCCAATCTACTTTTAGTTCCTCAAAGGTTTTTCCAAATACTTCTTTGTAGGTTAAGCCGTCAAAGTTTGCAACATTTAGGTAAAGCATCCTTTCCAATCCATATTCTTCGACTAAGTAATTAAAAAAGCTAAAGTTCTTGTGATAATCCATGGAATCACCTTCATTCATCAAATCCATAGGGGCATTTCCTCCATTTGAGTTAATACCTAGAATCTTACGAAATTTAACTCTATACAAAACGTTTAAATTATTTTTCATGATTCTCTTATTTTTGCTCTTTGCAATTTCTTCCACATTATTGATATCAATATCATTTTTAATATAAATATTTAATAAACCGTCACATAAACTCTTTAATTCTTTTAACTCATTTTCTGCAAAGTCTTGTGTCGATAGAAGCTCTGTATAATTTGGTATGTTATTAAATTCATCTTCAATCATTTTAATAGAAGCTTCTGAATATATTATATCTAAATAATTTGCAATTCCTTCATTTAACCATTCAGGTTTTGCAATATTTATACCTTTTTCCATAAAAGGACTATAGAAAAACAAATGGCAATATTCATGTGCATGAGAATTTATATCTCTTAAGTTTATTTTGTCAGTTCCTCTGGAAAAAAATCCTCCATCAATAGAATCATAGGAGTTAGTAGTATCAAAAATATATTCTATTTTAGGTATATTATTTAGTACCTCTTTATATTCTGAATAAAATTTAGGAGCATCCTTTTCTATTCCCTTCTTTATAGCTAATATATCTCTATCAAATCTCAGTATAAGCTGTTCTATTTTTCTTGCTGTACCATACTGTTCATTTATTTCTGCAGTACTAATATCTATTTTAAACCCATTTATTTCTTCTTTAGTATTTATAATTAACTTATTCACTATTTCTAACACTTCCATCCTATTCATCAGACTATCTATTTCTTTTTGATAATCTAAATCTATCCCTTTTTCCCAGTTTTCCATATCCGATACTTTTATATTATTTTTTAGCAATTCTTCCTTTTTATTATTTTCTAATAGATATTCCACTAAATCTATTGATGCAGCTTTTACACTTTCTATTTCTTCCTTAGAAGAAAATGGCTCAAAAAATCTTGCTCCAAATAATGAAAATTCATTATTTGAATAAT
>NZ_CABSQO010000068.1:0-10584 GCF_902479755.1 uncultured Tissierella sp.
TATAACAAAAAAGTAGACATGTTTTTTTTATGTCTACTTTTAGTTTACAACTTCAGTATATAACGGGATTTTATCTATAGGTATATTTAAAAGCATCCTTCTCCGCAAAATAGTATTACTAAAAGAAGGAAGAAGAATAATAATGAATCATTTTCTCTTTCATTAAAGCAGTCTGAAGTGCAGAATATAATAACTAATATTAGAAAGAAAAATAATAATGAGTCATCCATACAACCAAAATTTTCAAATATACCTCTTCTACATTCTCTCCTTACGCCTAAATCTTCAGTCATTATAATAACCTCCTTATATTTATTCCTCAATGTATTTTATGAAATTGAGATATAAGTGGTTACTAAAATTAAGATATTAATTGTATAAAAATAGTCAATTTGGACATATTAAATATATAAAAATTTAGGAGGAATAGTATGGATAAATTAGCATTAATACTTGTAATTATCGGTGCATTTAACTGGGGATCTATAGCATTATTTAATATTGATTTAGTAGCTAGCTTATTTGGTGGTTCTACTTCTGTATTAAGCAGAATAGTATATGGATTGGTTGGCTTAGCAGGTATTTATTCAATTAAATTTTTACTGAACGATAGAACTAGAGAGAGAGAATAGATTAATCTATTCTCTCTCTCTAGTTCTATTCTCCTGAAACTGATATATTTTTTACCTTAATAGAAGGTGAACCTACATCCCCACTAAAAGGTCCAAATTCCAAGTCTTTTCCTATTTCCTCAATATCCATCAATGTTTCAAAGAAATTTGCTGCTATAGTTATCTGATTAACCGGTCTCTTAATCTTACCATTTTCTATTTCATATCCGTAGGCAGATAATGAATAATCTCCAGATACTTCATTTAAACCAGCATGTAGACCTTCTACATTTATGATATATATACCTTTATCAATACTCTCTATTAACTCTTCTAGAGTTTTACTACCCTTTTCTATATATAAATTAGTAGGTGATATAGATATTGATGATTTATATGATCTTCTGCTTCCATTTCCTGTAGATTCTACTCCATCCTTATTTGCTGACTTTAAATTATATAAATATGAATTTAAAACTCCATTATCTATAATCTTCTTGTACGAAGTCTTGCATCCCTCATCATCAAAAGCTCTAGTTCCAAATCCATCTTTCAAGAAAGGATCATCAACTATAGTTAATATCTCATTTGCTATTTTAGACCCAACTTTATCCTTTAATCTTGATAAACCTTTTTGCACATTGTCAGCTGATAATATTGGGGTAAAAGCAGATAAGATATCTGCAAATACAGTATTCTTAAATACAACAGGGTAATTATCTGATTTAATAGTAGTTGCCCCTAACATAGATATACCTTCTTCTACCGCTTCTTTAGCAATTTCTCTATAGTCAATCTTTTCAAGATCATTAAATATTCTATAACTTAGACCAGTTTTTGTATCTTCACCATCTTTTACAATTATGGAAATATAACAAAATCCTCCACTAAATTTATCAGATAAATTTACTCCTTTGGTATTTATTATATATCTATCTCTTTGGAATTCTTGATAGGCACATACTTGTATAGCTGATACTCTGCTATCCATAGCTAATGCTTCTTTTTCCAAGTTTTTCATAAAAGCTATCTTATCTTCCATAGGAGTTTTTTCTAGACTGTCATTGTAATTATTTATTTCTTCATATTCATCTGAACCAGCAAAAATTATCTCTTTATCTAAAGAATCAATATATTTACCATTTTCAAAGGCTTCATCAATCAGCATATCTATGGAAGATTCATCTATTTTTTCTGTATATGAATATCCCATTTTTCCTTCATGCACTCCTCTTAAAGATAAACCTCCTGATTCTGAAATACTATATTTATCTAATTCTCTACCAAACACACCAATTTCAATTTCCTTTGACCTTTCTATGAAAACTTCTAGATCCTCCATCTTTTCTTTACCTTTGTTAAACAATTTATCTGTTAATGCTCTATAATCCATATTATTCATCCCCCCTTCTTCCGCCAACTGTTATAGACTTTATCCTAAGAGGCGGCTGACCTAAGCCTGCTGGTATAGAACCGCTATCTGCACCACACATACCCTGTCCTAAAGATAGATCATTGCCTACCATATCAATAAGCTCTAATACCTTAATACCATTACCTATTAATGTGGCACCTCTTACAGGTTTTAAAATCTTCCCATTTTGAATTAAATAACCTTCCATAACTGCAAAATTAAAATCTCCTGTAGCAGGATTCACAGATCCTCCACCTAATTTTTTAGCATATAGACCTTTTTCAGTATTTGATATTATCTCTTCTAGACTTGAAGTGCCAGCAGCTATATAAGTATTATTCATTCTAGAAGTAGGAGCAAATTTATAGGACTGTCTTCTACCTGAGCCAGTGGAGTCCATATTCATTCTTCTACCATTTAGCTTATCAATTAAATAGGATTTCAAAATTCCATTTTCTATAAGTATATTCTTTTGTGTCGGAGTACCTTCATCATCTATATTAGTAGTGCCCCATTCATTAATCATAGTCCCATCGTCTATTGCAGTTAATAAGGGTGATGCTACTAGCTGTTCTAATTTATTAGCAAATACCGATGTACCCTTAGATACAAAAGCTGCCTCTAGTGCATGACCACATGCCTCATGGAATAGAACTCCACCAAATTCATTGTCCATAATAACTGGCATAACACCTGATGGACAATGCTCTGCATGTACCATAGTTTTAGCAATTCTTGAAGCTTCTCTACCTATTTCCTCCACATTGACCTTATCAAAAAATTCAAATCCCATAGATGCACCTGGACCATAATATCCTTCCTGCATTTCTCCATCCTTAGATGCAACTGATGAAACAATAAATCTAGTTCTAACTCTTTTGTCTTCGGCTATTAATCCATCAGTATTAGCTATCAGTACATTCTGCTCTTCATCAAGATAACTTACCATTGCCTGTGATATAACAGAATCGTAATTTTTTGCAGCTTCATAGCCCCTTTTCATTAAATCTATCTTTTTTTTCTTTTGAACAGTTGATGGCATTATTTTAATTGGGTTATAATTACTTACATTAGATTTTATAAAATTCAGCCTTAAATCAACTGCCGCCCCCTGTAAAGCAGATGCTGCTTCTTTAGCAACTTTTATTAAATTTTCCTCTGTAGAATCATTTGTAAAAGCATAAATACAATTTAATTTATCGAATATTCTAATGCCTACTCCATAGTCCCTACCAGAAATATTATTTTCAATAAGTCCACCAACTAATTTAATACTAGAATTGTACTTATCTTCAACAAAAATTTCCGCAAAATCTCCACCTTTAGACAAAGCTGCATAAAGTACATTCTCTATTACATTTTTTTCTAACAAAAAAATCCCTCCCTTTATTTGTATTTATCATTATTATACAATATTATTTCGGGACTGAAAATAGTTTTTTGAAAATAAAAAAGGCTTCCACGTAAACACTTGTACGTTAAGGAAGCCTTTTATGAAACTCAGTTATGTCAATGTTACATTAAGATTGAATATAACTTTCCTATATGTCATGAAAGAACATTAGATATTCTGCCCTTCTTAAAAGAAATCACCTAGGAAGAATAATAGTATAAGTATCCATATTATGCCGCCATCTCCAAATATTCCTCCAAATCCTCCGTCACAGCGATCTCTATCACAGTCATCATTAAATAGTAATAGGAATATAAATATAATGATTAGTATCATACTGTTATCTTCGCCACCAAACAAGCCATTTAACATAAAAACAACCTCCCTATATTAGACTAATACATATTATTCTTATAGGGAGGTTTTGGTTACAATAGGTTCTTTTCCTTTCTAAGCTCTACTATGGATTTGGTAGAAATATTTTCCTTTGGGATATTGAGTAACTTAACTATATCTTTAAGTTCATCTTCATCATTAACTTCAATCTCCATATAAGGATAAGGGTAAGTTAAATCATCCCATTTATCTAAATCAAATCTTGCATTATTTAAAATATAAGAAGTTCTTTCCTTAAAGCCTTCTTGAATAACATAATATCCTAAGGATTCTAGGATTTCCAATATAGCATTTTTATCGGATATATCTGTATTAATTTCAATATTCTCTCGAATACCTTCTCTGTTAATGTTCTTCTTCATAGTTAATGTTAGCTTAGTATCTTTAGTTAAAGTTGATTTAGTTTCTCTTATTCTTAAATAACTATCTAGCTTGCCTTGAATAAAATTTTCTTTAGAATCAATTAATGTATTTACTTGAAGTTCTTTATCTATTAATGTAGCACCTAAAGACATCAACTTTGATTCCATCTCTTTTAAATCTATATTTAAAACCTTTACTTCAAGTTCCTTCATATCCATTTCCTCCATTAGCCATTATAAGCTTCTTCATCAACTATAATAGTTACATCTGGGTGAAGAAGTAAAAAAGATACTGGAAACATAGTAGTAACCTTATTATCATTTAATAATCTTTTTATAACCGGCGCTTTTTTTTCTCCACTGGCTAAAAGTATTATTTTTCTTGCTCTTAATATACTCCCCATCCCCATTGTTATAGCAGTCTTTGGTACTTCCTCCAGTGAATCAAAAAATCTAGAATTTACCTCTATAGTATTCTCTGTTAGTTTAACAACAGATGTACCTGCAGATAGAGCCTCATCTGGCTCATTAAAAGCTATATGCCCATTTTCACCTATCCCAAGTACTTGAATATCTATTCCACCAGCTTCATTTATCATTTCGTCGTATCTCTTACAATATCCCTCAATATTCTCTGCCTTTCCATCAGGAACATGAGTATTTTCCTTATTTATATTGATATACTTGAAAAGTTCGTTATCCATGAAATATGCATAACTACTTGGATGTTCTTGAGAAAGTCCAACATATTCATCTAAATTAAATGTTTTAACTTTAGAAAAATCCAATCCTTCTTCTTCATATGCTCTTATCATCTCTTTGTACATACCAATTGGTGTACTTCCAGTAGCTAACCCTAATACAATATCTGGCTTACTTGCTATGGATTCTATAAATATCCTTCCAGCTGTCTTACTTATTGCCTCATAATTTTTTTCAACTAATACTTTCATATTTTCACTCCCTACAATATTTTTTTTGGAATAAAATCGATATAATCACTAGATATACAGTGAACTTCAATTCCTTCAACTACTCCTTCAACAGCATATTTATGTCCTTCAGAATGTAAATGTCCATATACACAAATATCACCATTATATTCTTTTACTATATCAATAAATCCATTTGGACTACAATCAATATTAAATGGTGGATAATGTAAAACCACTATGATTTTTTCCACACTTTCCCTTAAAGAATCTAAAGATAGTTTCAATCTATTTAATTCTCTATTAAATACCTTATAATCTTGATCTTCAACTGTATCCACATCTATAGATGACCATCCCCTAGTGCCTACAATTCCAATGTTATCATATATATAGCTGTTATTCTGAAGAAAGTTAATTGTTTTAAGTCCAAGATTATTTAACTTTCTTAAGCTATTCCACCAATAGTCATGATTTCCTTTTATAATTATCTTTTTTCCAGGTAATTCATCTATTTTCAATAGATCTTCATAGGCTTCTTCAAGTTTCAATGCCCAAGATATATCTCCAGCTAACAACACTAGATCGTCTTCCTTTATATTAGCCCTCCAATTATCTATTATTTTTTCTTCATGATTTAACCAGTTATCACCAAATATCCCCATGGGCTTATCACCAGTATTATCAAAATGTAAGTCTCCAATAGCAAATATCAATATACCACCTCAGTTAATGTTGTTGATGAACATTAAGTTATAACCTAGTGTTTTCAACGTATTCTTAGTTAATGTAATACTTTACTTTAAGTTAATTAAATTGAACTTAGCTCCCAAGTCTTCTAATGCCTTTTTCTCACGATTATGACAAGTAAATAAAATAACCTGCCTTTCATTTCCAATATCAGTTAAAAACTCTATGATATTTTTAAGTCTGCTATCATCATATTGAATAAAACAATCGTCTAAAATTAAAGGTAATTTATTATCTACCATAGAATTAATTATCCCAAATCTAAGAGAGAAATACAATTGATCTATTGTTCCACCACTTAAACTATTTATATCTATTATTTCCCTGGTAATGGGATTTTCAACACTAATGTTTAAGGATTCACTAATCTTAATATTATTGTATTTTCCTTCTGTAATTTTTTCAACTATTTTACTAACCTTTTTATTTATTGCCGGAGTAAACTGACTATGAATATCCCTTGATAATTCTTCAATAGCCTGAGCTGCAATTTCAAGAGATTTATATTTATTTTCTAATTCTTCCTTATATTTTATCTTTCTCTCAATTTCCTCCTCTATTACAATTAACCTTTCAATATTTTTACCTAGGATATTAAGATTCTCCTCTGCTCCCCTTAGTGCAATTTTAATATCCGAGATATTCTCATTAATTCTATCAATTTGATATTTTATTTGATTTTTATCCATATCTTCAATGCCATTATTTATATCTAAATAAAAATTACCCAGTTCAGCAATTAGATTCTCTATTGTATCTTGTCCCAATACTTTCCTAAGAATTTCCTTTTTCCCTTCTGACTCTCTAATATATTGTTCATACATATTTCTTTTATCTAAGCTATAATTAAACTCCTGGATATCCCTAACATTATTTTCAGTAAATATCGCTTCAAGTGTAATTAAATTCTGTTTTTTATTAAATTCATCTTCATAAATTCTATCTAGTAAGAACCCTCTCTTAGTTTTTAGTTCATTGTATAATTCAATCTGTTCCTTTTGTCTATAATACTCAATTTGTAATCTATCTAATAATTTCTTAAGTTCCATTTTGCCTGTAGTATTATATTTTTCTAATAAACTTTTTTTCAATTTTTCTATTTCTTCAATTCTAGATCGTTTTTCTTTCTCTCTATTATATATATCTTCTATTTTTCTACTTATATCTTCTATAATATATTTGAGATTATTAACTTTATTAGTATAATAGCCTCCAATGGAACCGAAAACTATAAATAAGATACCAATTGGTATATACTTTTTAGTAATTATGGCTATAATTGCGAAACCAAATGCAATGATAGCTAATATAATGGAAAAAATTTGAATAACTCTATATTTTGAAGATTTACCCTTAAGTTCTTTATAATCTCTTTTTAAAAATTCTATTTTATTATCTTCTTTATTATAAAAAATTGTATTTTTTTCTTCTTCTAATTCCTCATAATAGTTATAGTCCTTACTTATTTCTTCAATTTTCTTCCCATAAATATCATTATATCTTTCGTTGTCCATAGATCCTAATCTATTTTCTATATTTTCTAATTCAAATTTAGATTGAACAATATTCTTGTCTATAAAATCAATAGCATTACTTAGGTTAATACTTTCCTTGTATTGATCCATAGATATATTAGCATAACTTGATAATTTGTCTATTTTTGAATTTAAATTTGCAATCTCACCTGACAGTATCTTAGCCTCTTCTAATGTCCTTGCCTTTTCTAATATTTCAACCTTTGATAACTTTTCTCTTAATCTAGATAAATTTCTCATTTCTATTTCCAGATTATTATTTAATCTTATTTTCTCTTCAAGATAAGATTGGTAAGCATCTTTTTCTGAAAGTATATTGCTTTTTTCCTCTTGGAGTCTTTCTATGTCTCTAAGATTTTTAGCATAGGGTTTTGTTGATGCTCTATCAGTTCCAATTTCCCCCATTCTTACCTTCAACTCAGATATGGCCTTATCAACTGATATATTATCATCTAGAGTTGTGGTAACATTAATTAACTTTTCCGTCACTTCAGCAGCTAATTTATCATCTGTCTTTGTACCTAATTGTTTAATAAATATCGTATTAGAAAAAACTCTAGTATTAAAACCAAAGAAATGAATACCTGGTTGCAGTACTCTCCCTGAACCAGCCTCTATATTTTTAGTGATATCTACTCCAGTAGTTTCATCTAAAACCTTTGTATTCTCTTCTCCTTTAGTAAAATTTCTTTCGATTCTATAGAACTTCCCATTATATTTAAAGCGTATAATACCTGCATATCTATTGTTATTCCAAGGATTATACTTCTCGTATTCTGGCAAATAATCTGTTCTCTTTATATTGGGCTTCAAAAAACCATAAAACATGCCATCAATAAAACTATGCAAAGTTGATTTGCCTGCTTCATTTTCTCCATATATAAGATTGATACCATCTTTCAAAACTATATTTTCATTTTTAAATTTTCCAAATCCAATTAAATTAAGTTCTTTAAGAAGCATGTCTAATTTCTCTCCTTTAAGAGTACTTCTAATCCCATATATAAAGCATCCTTTACTATAGGGTTGTCCAAATTTTTCTCTTTCATAGAATCTATAAATCTTCCAATTATATTTCCTTCATTCTCCTTTTCTAACTGTTCTAGATCATAGTCTAATATAGTGTTGTTGACTAATTCTATATGATAAAAATCATTGTTCAAATCTTTATTTAAATTTTCAACTATAATATCTTTTTGAATAAATCCTTTAAGGTTTATTCTATAGAAATCTATCTTTTTATTTCCTATACTAGTATTTCTTATCTCATTAATTATATCAGGATACCCCATATTCTCATCTATTATTACTTCAGTTTCAATAAATTTTCTTTTACTAAAAGGAACAAATTGAAATTCTGCTTTTTTATTACTTATCATCCCTTTAATTATACCTCTTTCTCCTAGCTCTCCAAAGTCCAATGGCTCTGGGCAACCTGAATATGCAATTTTTTCAGATATAATCTGAGGTTTATGAATATGCCCCAATGCTATATAATCCATATTTAAATTATTTAACTCCTGAAGATTTAAAGGAAGATAAGATGAATTGTTGGATATATCACCATGTATTACTAATATATTATTCTTTGTATTATCCAATTTATTTTCTAATCCATTAAATAAATTGTTTGTACGAATTTCAACAGTATCCCAGCTGTATCCATATATTACTGTGTTTAAGTCCTCAAACTCTTTCTTATTGATTCCTTCCCCATCAAAAATAGTAACATTGCTAGTCCATTCAACTCTAGTATATAGGGATTTGCTCCCCTTAAAATCATGATTTCCAGCTGATATGATAATATTAACATTCTCCGCAGTTTTAAAAGTATCTTTTACCCTAGTAATATCCCCTATGGTAAAATAGGCTTCTTCGAATAAATCTCCGGCAATTAATAAAAAATCAACTTTATTATCCTTAGCATATTTCACTATTCTTTCAAATGTAGACCATAATTCATTTCTTCTTTCTATTGCTTTTTCTTGTTGGAAAGAAACATTTTTAAATTTTAAACCTAGGTGTAAATCTCCTGTATGAATAAACTTAACCAAAATATCCCTCCTCCAAATTATGGTACTAAAATTATATCATATAATTATAGATAGATACTAATTAAAAAGAAAAGCCAGCTTAAAAAGCTGACTTTATTATTTAAGATATCATTCTCCCTAATGGACCATTTTCATCTATAATATCTTCTATTTCATATATGGAAATAGGAAAGTAAAGTATTCCATATACATATGGTGCTATTTCATACTCTTGAAAGAATATAGTTAAGGACAAATCAGCTATATAAAAATCTTGATTCGGTTTTATATGTTCAAATTCTCCTAAGGTCTGGATATCTCTATCCTCGATTTGTTCCTTAACTTCTTCAGACAGAACTTTAACATAATCTGAATCCGGTTTAAAAAGCTCTGGTAATTCATATAGTTTCCCAGTTTCTATATCAAATGTCAATCCTTTGACTATTGTTAGGCCATGGGCTCCACCAGAAAAAGCATAGTTTATTAAAGTTAAGGAGAGTATACCTTTTTGATTATTTTTAAGTTCCCATGTACCTGTTATCTGCGTTTCTGGATTATCATAATACCCTTGTTGATTTATTTGATTATACATTACTTCTAATATTACATCATTAATCTTGTCCTCCACATATATATTTTCCAGCCCATATACTTGAGGATAATATATTTCAAGCCTACGCATATCTAATTTTAGGGTTTTTATTTCAACGGGAAAAATATTTTCATTCATGATTTCCACTCCTTTTTTATTCGTTAATATAAAATATGCATTATTAAGGAGTTAGTGCTGATTTTTTATAACTGTAATAACCAGCTTTCAATTTCTTTAGTGAATCCTGAATTATTTCCTGTTTGTCTCATAGCTTGAATATATGATTTTATTGGTTTTTTATAATCGTACTTTTCTATCCAAGGTAACAATATTTCCTTACCATAAAAATTATATAGTGAACTTGCTATATAATAACCTAAAGAATAAATATCTAGTTTTTCCATTTCTAGATAATTTATATTACCTTCTCTTATCCCTAACAAAATATAGTTTAACTGTGAAAATTTTTTACCTATTAGCTTCATCTTTTCCTTGGTAATGGTTCCTATAGGATCATCTTTTTCTAAAACACTACCATGCTGTATTAGACATGCAGTCCCTTCTTC
>NZ_CABSQO010000069.1:0-10444 GCF_902479755.1 uncultured Tissierella sp.
TAGAGCAATTCTATGAAGATATTGTACTATTTTTTCATATTTAGTTTACAGAGCCTAAATATAATAATTTCTTAAAATAAACTAATCTAAAGCTCCAAATATTCAATTTTTATTTATGATTTTCTAATCTATATACAACCATATTGTAAACTTTGCTGCTAAGGTATCCTTCCTCTTGAACCCTATTTATCTCAACAAAATTGCATTTCTCTAAAAGATTAATTGATTTAAGATTATTTTCCTCTGTATATGCTAATAATTCCTCCAAGTTCATTATATTAAAACCATATTCAATTACACTTAATAACGATTCTTTCATTAATCCTTGACCTTGATAATCAGGCATAATTCCATATCCTAATTCTCCGCTTTTTTGTTCTTCATTAATGTTCCAGATGCAAACAGTTCCTATAGCTTTATGTGACTGTTTATACTCAATTACCCATATAATCCATTTATTATCATCGATGCCTTCATTCATTCTATCAATGTAAGCTCTTGTTTCATAGATATTTTTCTCTAGCTTCATATCTGTATATTCGTTCATTCGTGGATCTTTTCTCATTTCAAATAGATCTTTAGCATCATTAGAATTCATTCTTCTGAGAATAAGATTTTTCGTTTCCATATTAGGAAAAGGATTGAAATCTATCATTTTAATTACCTGCCTTCGTACTATTTTTATAATCATAAATAAATACGCTATTCCCTATTTATATATTAATACCCTTAATACATAAGTAGATTATTCATAATTATTGATTTGCAATACCTATATAACATATATTACCATTAATTCCTTGCTAATATCATAAAAATTTTATGATAAAATAAATTAATTATTTTTTAAAAGCTAAAACTTTTTAGACAGCATATCCGTCTATATAATGTAAGATGAAAAAAGGCATCTATACAATTGAAGGGAGAAATTCGTACGAATGGCAAATAATTTAGAAAATCAACTTGAAGACTATATTATTAAAAATAAAGAACTTTTTTATAGGCTAGCTTATAGTTATGTTAAAAATATTGATGATGCCTTAGATGTTGTTCAAGAATCTATCTATAAAGCTTTTTCATCTATTGATTCCTTAAAAGATTTTGGCTATATAAAAACCTGGTTTTATAGAATTATAGTAAATGTTTCTCTAGATCTTCTCCGTAAGCGAAAACGGGAAATTATAACTGACGAAGAATTTATATTAAGTAATGACGTTGGTGCAGTTGACCATTATGCAGATATAGACTTAAAAAAAGCCTTAGAAACTTTACCCGAGAACTATAGAAGTATAATAGTGTTAAGATTTTTCGAAGACTTGAAACTAGAAGAAATTGCAGAAATTTTAGATCAAAATATTAATACTGTGAAAACCCGTCTCTATAAAGCATTAGAAATATTACGCTTATCAATGGATGATGAAGATAAGGAGGCTAAAAATGGATAACAGAAAGTTAGAACAACTAAAACAAGAACATATAGATATTCAAATTCCAGAAGAATTAGACCTTTTAGTAAGAAGTTCAATAAAACAGGGGAGGAAAAACATGAAAAGAAAAAATAATATTAAAAAAATAAAGATAGCATCAGCTTCAGTGGCTGCATCCGTTGTTCTATTAACAGCAGGAGTGAATACTAGTCCAGTACTTGCAGATACGTTATCAAAAGTACCTGTTGTAGGCGGCATAGTACAGGTATTGACTTTCAGAGAGTATAAAGTAGATGAAAATAATTATGATGCAAATATCAAAGTTCCAGAAATACAAGGACTAGAAAATAAAGAATTGCAAAATAGTTTAAATGAAAAATACTTAAATGAAAGTAAGGAATTATATGACCAATTTATGAAAGACATAAAGGAACTAGAGGAAGCAGGTGGAGGTCATTTAGGAGTAGACAATGGATATATAGTCAAAACTGATACAGATAAAATACTTTCCATAGGCCGTTATGTTGTAAATACAGTAGCTTCATCTTCAACAACATTCAGGTATGATACTATAGATAAAGAGAAACAAATTTTGATAACATTACCTAGTTTATTTAAAGATGATACCTATGTTGATATCATAAGCCATAATATTAAAAGTCAGATGAAAGAGCAGATGAAATCCGACGAAGACAAATTTTATTGGGTTGAAGAAGGGGAAGAATCCATAGAACTATTTGAAAAAATTTCAAATGAACAAAGTTTTTATATCAATGATAAAGGAAAATTAGTGATTTCATTTGATAAATACGAAGTAGCTCCTGGATACATGGGTACACCTGAGTTTGTTGTTCCAACAGAAGCAATATCTGACATCTTAGTAGGAAATGAGTATATAAAATAATAAGTTTTAGTGAATTACCCCTTAAATATCTTTATATAATTTTACCCTCTTAATCATTATGAGTAAGAGGGTAAATCTATATTTATTAAGATTCTTTTGGAAACATTAAATCTTCTTTAAAGTCTTTTATAACCTTATCAAGTAATTCATAATCTACTACATATCCATACTTATTATCAATTCTATCAAGCTTTATAACCTTAGCCTGAAGCAAATTGTTTATATGGTAAGATATGGTTGCACTAGATACACCTAAAGTATTCGCTATTTCTTTTGTAGATGTTTCTCCTGAAGATATTAATTTTAACACTTCATATCTAGTTTTATCTCCTAGGTTTTTGAAAACCTGTATCCTTCCATTTATTTTATTCTCATTTATTTCCTTCATTTTTCTAAAAGCCTTTTCCATTTTCAATCCCCAGGCTACATAATGATACTTACCTACATCTGATATGGCAATAGCCATAGGCATTATTAGAGAAATTAATATATTATTTTCTTCATTATTCATAATTTTGGGGTCAATTATAGAATAAGTTATTTCTTCTAAACCTTTTGCACCGTTTTTATTTAAGAAGTCTACTAGATACTGTCCATAAGCTTTTACTTCATTTTCATATAATGAATAAATTTCCTCGAAGATAGGCAGTAGTTTATTCATTAAATCAATATATATTTTCATATACTTAATAGGTTCTTCCACGATTAAAAACAGAGTCCATTTCGTAGATGCTTCAA
This sequence comes from uncultured Tissierella sp., assembly GCF_902479755.1. NCBI lineage: Bacteria > Bacillati > Bacillota > Tissierellia > Tissierellales > Tissierellaceae > Tissierella > uncultured Tissierella sp. The sequence continues at coordinate 3,070 of NZ_CABSQO010000069.1, forward strand.
TTGGCAAATCCTTTATAATTGAAACTAATTCATTTTTATTTAGACTAATGGTTTCAGCCTTGCTCATAATCTCATCTGAGTATTGATGATTATTTTCATTTCTTGAAATTATCGAATAAGCAATGCATTGATTAATGTCTTTTTCATTTAAAGTTGATAACATTTCCAAATATTTTTTTTCATTTTCATAACCAAATATTCTTTTTGTTTTTGAAATTAATCCTATAAAATCATAATCTCCAACAAAATTGTTCATATAAAATAATTCTATTTCTTTTATATATGGTTTTAATTTATCTTCTACTTTATTAATTAAATCAAAGTAATCATCCATTGGAAATTTTTCGTAGTCATAATCTTCCTTTAAATTTTCATAACGTTCCTTAACAAAGATTAAATTTGGAAACTCCAAAAAATCATATATTCTACTTTCTGTAGGATAAAACTTAAACTTCATTTATCACATCTCCTATTAATTCAGATTCTGGTTTGATTTCTGACTTATCTTCTAATTCATCATAGCTTATTAAGGCAGCCTTATATTTCATAACAGTTATAACCAATATAAGTCCACTTATGATTATTACAACACTTGGAAGTATTATATCATATAGAAATCCAAAAAGCATTTGCCCTATTGGGATAAACACTGTAACTGCTAAGTTAAAAACTGTCGATGTTCTTCCCATCAGTTCCAAAGGAACTATTTGATTGAAAAGAGTACCTAAAGCTATATTAGCCACGGTAGCTAATATACCTACCATAAATGAAATACTCAGCAATCCAATATATGGAATTATATTTGTATTAAAAGCATTTATAAATATATTTGATGGTATAATTGCCATAATTAATATTAGAAAAGATATAAATATAAAGCTTGTAAAACAGAGCCTACCTATTTTTACTTTCTTAATAATACTCCCACAGAGAATTGGTGCTACTAGCATAGATGCTGATAAGATCATTTGAAAAATACCAAATTGAAAGTCATTGGTTTTTAATACTTCTTTAATTATAAATATCAATCCAATGGAAAATAAAGGTCCTATGCAAAAATTAATTATAGTTCCTAGACTTATCATAGTAGATATTAGTCTATTGCTCTTAATTATATTTATTCCCTCCATTAAATCTGTCTTAAAAACATTCATATTAATCTTCTTTGGAGCTTTATGATTCTTAGGTATATTTATAAACATCTCACTAATAGCAGATAATAGAAAGCTAATAGAGTTTACTATCAATATAACCCTCATACCAAAAGCCCCATAAATAAAAGATGCCAAAACAGGTGCCAATATATTTCCTATATTCATTACAAGAGAATTTAGTGAATTAGCTTCTAATAATTCTTCTTTCTCTACTATACTAGGTAAAACTGCTGACATTGCTGAGTGAAAAAATATTTCAGTAATTTCTAATAGAATAACTAAAATATAAATCATAGGAATAGATATACTTCCATTGATTATATAAATTACTGCAAATGTCCCAATTATGATTGAATTTAAGAAGTCCAATAATACTATAGTTTTTTTTCTATCAAACCAATCTCCAAATACTCCAGCTATAGGAGATAATATTATTCTTGGTAAAATAGATATTGACAACATAGATGCAAAAATTGTAGCAGATCCAGTAAGTGCTAACACGTATAATGATAATGCAAATTGCTGCATATTGCTACCTAGCAAAGAAACTAACTTACCTAATATTAATAAGGAAAAATCTTTTCGTTTAATAAGTTTTAAATTCATTGCACTACCTCCCTATATTATCTCTTTACTATACATTATACAAATAATTATCTAATGTCAATGCAAAAATTAGATATTTATCTAATTTTTATGTGTTCATTAGGTTTTATCTAAAAATTAAATAAAGATATCCCTCAATTATCTTGAGGGATATCTTTATTTAACATTATTTTTTATATTATTTTCAGATTTCAAGACTTCATTATAATTTTTAATGATTTATATTTTATCTTCTAATGAATTTTATATAACTCTTATCAATCGTCTTGTATAATTAGTAACAAATTCAACTAAATCATAGCTTCCACCATGCAAACACCAATCAAATATTACTCCTCTTAGTGCAATAAACAGATATCTTACAATTTCCTCTGATTGCATATCTGTATTTATTTGGCCCGATTCTTTTCCAGCATCTATTATATCTTTTAATACAGATTGCATATGCCTACCTTCTTCTATAAATAAAATATTACTTGTACTATATATCTGTTTTAATTGATCTATCTTTATAGCTTCACAATACTTAGCATAGTGTGCAAAGAAATTTACTATATTTTCATAAGCATCTTGTCCAGTTGACACATTTGAAACAGTATTTAAGAAATAATCATCTGCTATTCTAAATATTTCATTCAATATATCTTGCTTTGATTTAAAATAGTTATAAAATGAACCTACAGATACACCAGCCTTAGTGCATATTTCCTCTACAGTAATATTTTCAAATCCTTTTTTTTCAACTAAACTCATGGCAGCATTGTAGATATTTTCATAAGTAATCTGTGCCTGAATTTGCCTCTTATTAAGTCTTTTATTCATATTAATTCTCCTTAGACTATTATTATATAAATTATACATCACAATAGTGTTTTGTCAAAATTATACTCTTTTGATAAATATTTATTAAACATTATTGACATTTTATTAACCAAATTATATAATGAATTCATTCACTGAATGCATTCATCGAATTAGTTCATAATGAAATATTTTAAACATTAAAATATAAAAAGGAGGAGTTTTATTGAAAAGTTTTAAAAGGTTATTGTCCTTATTATTAGTAATTTCTATGGTTTTATCTTTGGCAGGATGTAAAAAAGCTACTGAAACAAATAATTCTACTTTATTTAAACCGGGTAAATACATAGGTGAAGGAAAAGGAATTAATGGTACAGTAAAAGTCGAAGTTACAGTAACTGAAGATGAAATAACAGATATTAAAGTATTAGAGCATAATGAGACCCCAGGTGTAAGCGATTTAGCTATTGACGATCTTCCTCTTCAAATTATTGAAGCTCAAGGTTTGGGGATTGATACTGTTGCAGGTGCTACAATGTCAAGTAATGCTATATTAGAGGCTGTTGGTCAAGCTTTAGAAAAGGCTGGAGCAAATATTGAAGCTCTAAAAGAAAAAACTGTTGGGAATGACTCTTCTTCAGCTACTGTTACGGAAAAACAAGTTGATGTTGTTGTAATAGGTGGAGGTGGTGCTGGATTAGCCGCTGCAGTATCAGCACATCAAAATGGGGCAAGTGTAATCGTACTAGAAAAAATGCCTAGAGTTGGAGGAAATACCATGATCTCTGGTGCATCTTATAATGCTGTTGACCCTAAAAGACAGGAAGCACAAGGTATAGAGGATTCTGTAGATAAACACTTTCAACAAACCTATGAAGGTGGAGATAAGCTTGGAAATCCAGAACTTATAAGAATATTAGTTGATAATGCTTACCCTACCATTGAATGGCTAGAAAGTATGGGTATGGAGTTCAAAGATACACTTCATACTGTTCTTGGTGGACTATGGCCTAGAGCTCATGCACCAGTTGAACCTTTAGGTACAGGATTTATCAATACCTATATGAACTATATCAAAGAAAATAATACTGAAATGGAAGTATTAGTTAATACAGAAGCTACTGAACTTATAATGGAAAATAACAAAGTTATAGGTGTTAAAGCTAAAAGCCCAGATGGAGAATTAATCCTTAAATCTAATAATGGCGTAATTATAGCAACTGGCGGTTTTGCAGGAAATGTTGAAATGAGAGATGAATATAATAAGAATTGGCCGTCATTGACAAATCTTAAAACTACAAATCATCCTGGTGCAACAGGAGATGGGCTAGCTATGGCAAAGGCGATAGGTGCAAATCTTATAGATATGGAACAAATTCAATTATTGCCTATGGGAGATCCTAATACAGGAAGCTTAAGTGGAAATATCGAACAAGGTGTTGAAAATCGTATCTTCGTAAATAAAAGCGGAAATCGTTTTGTTGACGAAGGAGCTCGTAGAGACGTAATGACAAAGGCATTATTTGAACAAGAAGACTCCTTCATGTGGGTAATTCTTGATAGTCATTCATATCCCACTGGCGATGTTAGAAATCACTTTAATGAAAGTATTGATGAGTTAGTTACAGAGGGTAGAGCTTATAAAGCTGATACCTTAGAAGACCTTGCTAAACAAATAGGGATTAATCCTGAAAACTTAGTAGAATCTGTTAATAAGTTTAATAGTTGTGTTGAAACTAGTAAAACAGATGAATTTGGTAGAACTCTATATCAGTTTAAAATTGATACTGCACCTTTCTATGCAGGTGCAAGAGTTCCAACTGTTCACCATACAATGGGAGGAATACAGATCAATACAAGTGCACAGGTATTAGATAATAATGGAAATGTAATACCCGGACTTTATGCAGCTGGTGAAGTTACTGGAGGTATTCATGGTACTAACCGTTTAGGAGGAAATGCATTAGCTGATATTAGTGTATTTGGAAAAATTGCTGGTGAGAATGCAGCAAAAAATAATCAATAATAATTTAGAAAAAACTAGCCTCTCTGCTATATAGCAAAGAGGCTAGTTTTATTAATTCCTGCCTTTATATACTATTTAAAAACTCTGAAATTTCATCATAGGTTTTGAAAAGCATTATTTTCTAATGAAATTTTAATCTTCAGTTAATAATCTTTTAATTATATTACTTTATTATATAAATATAGAAAATAATCAAATGGAGGTATTAAAATGGAAATTACTCTTGAACAAATTGATTTAATAAGAAAAAGAGCCAATGTAAGTTATAAGGAAGCTAAGGAAGCATTAGAAAAATTTAATGGAAGTATAGTTGAAACTTTATCTTTCCTTGAAGAACAAAATAAAATAAAATCTGAAGGAGGAATTAAAGATTCTTCTTTTATGAAAAACATTCAAGATTCTGCATCAAAATTAAATAAAATCAATTTTATCATATATAAAAATGAAAAGACCGTATTAAATATTTCTTCCTTAATTGCCTTAACAATAGGAGTATTTACTTTACCTTTCTCCATAGCCGTAATACTTTTACTTGTATTGACACATCATAAGATAAGGCTTGAAAAAGATAATGGAGAAGAATGTAGCATAAACGATAAAATTGATAAGATATCTAATGACTTAACTTCTGCTACAGATAAAATTGTAAATGAATTTAAATAATAAATAGAGCCTGCTGAATAAATCAGCAGGTTTTATTTATACTGTTTCTAGAATCATAAAGATAGTATAATGATATTTAAAGGAGTGGTTGTTATGGATAATAAAAAAATCTTAATTATAGAAGATGAAATCAAAATAAGTAGATTTCTTCAGTTAGAACTTGAACATGAAGGCCATATTGTAAATACTGAACAAGATGGAAGACTTGGATTAGAAAAAGCCCTCCAAAAAGACTATGACCTTATTCTATTAGATGTAATGCTTCCATCTCTAAATGGGATGGAGATATTGAGAAGATTAAGAACAACCTCTCAAGTTCCTGTTATTATGCTTACAGCTAAAGATGAAGTAATGGACAAGGTAATGGGGCTAGACATAGGAGCTGACGATTATATTACAAAGCCCTTTGCAATAGAAGAATTATTAGCTAGAATAAGGGTAATCTTTAAACATAGTAGAATTCCTGCTACTGAGCCAAATATTATTCAAATAGATAAATTAGTTCTTGATATTGATAAATACTCTTTAACCTATGATAAAGACCCTATTGATCTAACTAAAAAAGAATTTGATTTACTTAAATATCTTATGCTAAATAAAGGGATTGTCTTGACAAGAGATAATATTCTGGAAAAAGTTTGGGGCTATGATTATGTAGGAGATACAAATGTAGTAGACGTATATATACGTTATCTTAGAAGTAAAATTGATGATAAATATAATAAAAAATTCATCCATACTATTCGAGGAGTGGGGTATCAATTAAAAGATGAATAAATCAAATCTAGGGCCAGTATTTACATTTTTATATAAAATTATTAAGAATGTATTGTATATTACAGTGTATATATTGCAATTCTTATTTGACTTATTAAAGAAATCTATAGAAAAAATAAGTAATAGACTTAGATTCTCTATAACATTTAAACTAACCCTTAGTTACGTATTTATTTTTATATTAATATCTATTATAACTAATACTCTTATCATAGTAGGATTCATACGCTATGTTGGTAATACTCCTTATTATGATTATGTAACAATCTTGGCACTTATCCTATTAGCTTCTAATGTATTAGGTATACTTCTTATAGTATTGATTGGATCAAAGGCAAGCAGAAAACTTCTTTCTCCAATAGATACGATGACAAAAATGGTAAAAGAAATATCTATAAATGACCTAGATAAAAGGCTAGACGTAAGGGGATCGAAAAATGAATTAAAAGATCTTGCTATAACCTTTAATGACACCCTCAACAGGCTTGAAGAATCCATAGAAAAACAAAATCAATTTATTTCCGATGCATCCCATGAGCTCAGAACCCCTATTTCAGTAATACAAGGATATGCAAACCTGCTTAATAGGTGGGGAAAAGACGATAAAGAAGTTCTTGAGGAGTCTCTTGAAGCCATTAAAAATGAATCTGAAAATATGAAAAACCTCGTTGAAAATCTACTTTTCCTAGCTCGTGGAGATAAACATACTCAAAAAGTAGCTAAAGAAGATTTTCCTCTCAACAAACTCATAGAAGAAATATTAACAGAAACTAAATTAATTGACGATAGTCACATAATAACCATTGAAAAAAATGATGAGATCATTGTAAAAGCAGATAAAAACCTCATAAAAGAAGCATTAAGAATATTTCTAGATAATAGTATAAAATATACTCCTGCTGGGGGTACTGTAAAATTAATGTCTTATGAAAAAAATGGCAAAGCTGTAATAACTATAGAAGATAGTGGTATAGGGATTTCAAAAGAACATCTTCCTCATATCTTTGATAGATTTTATAGGACTGACAAATCAAGAACCAGAGAAAGTGGGGGAACAGGTCTGGGACTATCTATAGCAAAATGGATCATAGACAATCATTCTGGTAACATTGATATTGATAGCAAAATAGATATAGGAACAAAAGTTACTATAGAACTTCCCTTACGATAAATAGTAAATATAAATAATAGGGACAACCCCTCAAGCTTTAGCTTGGGAGTTGTCCTTAAATATTGTTTATTTATCTAATAACAGGAGGCAGAATCTTAAAATTATTCACATCTATCAGTCCTTTGTCAGTTATCTTCCATGCTGGACTTGTAGATAGTGCTAAGAAGGATAGATGCA
>NZ_CABSQO010000070.1:0-9900 GCF_902479755.1 uncultured Tissierella sp.
GGCTACATAAAATTAATAAAAAGCTCTATTACGTTGGTCGTAGTAGGGCTTTTTTGTTTTAGAGTTGACAAAGTAGATGTTATAATATATATTTATGATGAGTGGGACTATAAAATTGGGAAGGTAGTGATTATAGTGAAAAAACAGAGAAGAATTATAGGGGGATTTATTTTAGCAATGATGATTATTACAAGTACAATCTCATATGCTTTTGAAATGCAATCAAGTACAAGCATTAATTATTACTATGAAACAGAACCAAATGATGAACCAGAGAGTGCGCAACTGTTTAGAAGGAATAATGATAGTTACAAGGCTACAGCTACGGGAGATTACTCAGATATGCATAAAGTATTGGGAAAATTAAGTGATGAAAATGATGTAGATTATTATAAGATATTTCTTTATAAAAATGGTACTAAGGATAAATATGACAATATATTAACAGTTAGTAGCCAGAATAAATTAGTAATTGAAGTTCTTAACGAAGATTTAGTAGTAATTAATACTTTTACTCAGATTCCAGGTAATGCGAGTAATAGATTTCAGGCTAATATACCTGAAAGCCAGTATTACTATTTAAGATTAAGCGAATCTGGCATTTCAGGAGAAAATCAATATTCATTCTATTTTGGATCTCCAACATATAGCAAGGGAAGTATAAGTAAAAACTTTAGTACACAAGACATGAGTAGATATAAGACAAGAGAAGTAGAATGGACTATAAACACAAACGAAGTGCCTAAAGATTCTGTTGCTTATAAAATAACTGCAGGGGCTGGAGGAGACGCGAACATATCCCATCCTTCTATAAGAAAATACAAAAATACTAAAAGATCTAACTGGACTGACCTAAAGCAGTCAAAATGGTTTGCGGATGAGATAAATCCATTATATCTTTTTCTTGGAGGAAGTTATGATATGAATCAAACATGGATAATATTCTATGATGCTTCAACTAATACCAAGACACCATTTAATGTATATCCTAGTGTTATGATTGACTACATTTATCCTAATTTACCAAGATAAGGAGATGGGGAGTATGAGAGTAGGTCAAACCAATTATATACCTAAATATATAGCGCGTCCCATAACAAGTTTTTGGAATAAAGAGCTAAATAATGATATAAAAAATGTAAACTCATCTGTTTTAAAACAAGATTCTTATAAAAAACAGAATATAGACACAAATGTAAATATAAGTGTAAATATAAATGTAAATAATATTACACAAAAAATGTATGATAATAGAAAATACTTAGATTTCTATGAGTGGACAGTCTCTTATGAACATTGTAATAGTACTTTCTATGTATTAGAAGAGATTTTTCCTGGCTACCAAGTAGCATCTGAGAGGGGAATACATTTGACTGAAGTATCACCATATCCCGATCCAAAGGATACACGCATTTTAAAGGTAGATAACAATAAGTTATTAATGGAACCCAACCAATATTATAAGTTTAAACATAAGGATGGAATTGAAAGAATTTATGGAGCTTCGAGAAATAGTTTTAAAGATATAAGTTTTGTTGATACAATTTTTTGGAGACAAATGTCTAGTGTAGATAAAATTAAAGATGATACTATAGACATTATACATGGTTTATTTTCTGGAACTTTCTATCCTAATTTGTCTCAAGAAGAAATTTCATTTATACTTAAGGATTTTGGATTTAAGCCTGGGCTAATAGAAATTGGCATTGGTAATAATTCAAAGAAATATTTATTTATGAATAATGGTCAAATTCAAAGCATTGAATATATAAATAGTCTAATAGATGTTTACAACAGTAGAAATCATCTTGAGTGGGGTATCCCAGAAGGTTCTAAGTGGATAATTGGCGGGAATGAATATGAAATGGATAAGGATGGATATTTTAATTTGTCTAAATTGGATGATACAAACTTATATAATGGAGAGTTTAAAATCATAAATAAAGATGGAGAAGAAATGAGAATGAGAGCTCCAGAATCTCTAAAAAATAATAAAGATAAAAATTAGTATAGTCTCTAAGGAATAATTAAATATAGATAGAGTAGGAAATTACTTGAATAAAGTAAATTATGTTCAGGAAATTTTTGCTATTGATGCGGCAGGGGAATTATCCCCTGTCGCATTAATAATATGGGTTAAAATTAGTTGTAATAGTAGTTTGTCTATTATATAATGAAATTGTCGAAAAGATACATAAGATAAAGTACTCACATAAGGGAGAGCAGAATGAGCAAGAGAAGACTTATAGGAATATTATTAACATATACACTATTATTATCAGGATGTAAAAATGGAAAAAATATAATATCTAATACAAGTGCAGCTAAAGAAAATATACCTATTATTACAGAGGTAGACTATTTAATGCAACCCTCAACTAATTGGGCCGCGTACAAGGAAACACTTGATGTAAAAGCAATTTATATGACAGGGCATACTTTGGGACTAAAAAGTAGATTTCATGATTTAGTAGATTTAATAGATAAGTCAGAGTTAAATGCAGTAGTCATAGATGTGAAGGATGATTATGGGGAATTAACATATAAATCTTCTATTCCCATGGTAAAAGAATTAGAGGCAGATAAGATAGTTAAGGATAAAGATTTCATAGGTTCAATGAAGCTCTTAGCAGATAAGGATATATATCCTATAGCTAGAATCGTAACATTTAAAGATAGAACCGCAGCAGGAAGACGACCTGATTTGGCCGTAAAGACTAAGGATGGATCTGTTTGGAGGGATAATAAAGGTGATGCATGGCTCAACCCATATAATAGAGACTCTTGGGAGTATCCTATTCAGATAGCGGAGGAAGCCGCGCTAAATGGATTTAAAGAGATTCAATTTGACTATGTAAGATTTCCGACTGATGGAAAAAGGGATTTGATTGATTACGATAAGGCTGATGAAGAGCCAATGAGAGATGCTATCGCTGGATTTTTGAGTTATGCCAGAGAAAGATTGGCACCCTATGGAGTATATGTGTCTGCTGATATATTTGGACTAGTCACTACTGTAGAGGATGATATGAAGTTAGGCCAACATTTAGAAACTTTAGCTACTGCTGTAGATATATTATGTCCTATGGTTTATCCATCACATTATGCATTGGGTTCATATGGTGTTCCCTATCCAGATGCAGACCCATATAAAATAGTATATACTAGTATGGCAAAAGCGCAGGAAAGAATAAATAATATAGATACCACAGAAGAAAAAGCCATTCTTAGACCTTGGCTTCAGGATTTTTCAGCTCCATGGCTAAGGAAACAATATGGTTCACATTATACGCCTTATGGTCCTAAGGAATTAATAGCACAGAAAAAAGCTACCTATGATGCAGATTTAACTCAATGGATATTTTGGAATGCAGGCAATAAATATACAGTAGAAGGTTTTGAAAAATGAGAGGTGATAAAATGAGATATGAAGGATCTTTATATAGACCACCTAGTGAGGCATATAGTCTAATAGTTCAAGCTACTATAGGATGTACTCATAACAAATGTACTTTTTGTTCTATGTATAAAGATAAAAGATTTAGAGTCAGAAGTACTGATGAAATAATAGAAGATTTTCAAATAGGAAGAGAAAGATATAAATATGTAAAGAGAATATTTATTGCAGACGGTGATGCTTTAGCAATAAAGAATGAAGAATTAATGAAAATTCTTTCTTTTATAAAGGAAAAATTTCCAGAATGTGAACGGGTAGGAATTTATGGTTCACCTAAGGCAATATTATCTAAAAGCAACCAAGAGTTAGAAAAATTAAAATCTCTTGGATTAGGAATTATATATCTTGGAGTGGAATCAGGATCAGAGAAAATATTAAAAGCCATTAATAAAGGTGTAACTAGGGAAGAAATGGTTAAAGCAGGAAAAAAGGTGGTTGAAGCTGATATAGAACTTTCAATAACCCTTATTTCTGGTATAGGCGGTAAAATAGATTCCTATGAACATGCGATAGAATCTGCTAAAATAATTAATGAGATAAATCCTAATTACGTAGGGCTACTTACATTAATAGTTGAAGAGGGGACTCCTCTTTATGAAGATGTGAAGAATGGAAAGTTCAATCTTTTAAGTCCTAGAGAAGTATTATTAGAAACTAAGAAAATGGTTGAAAATCTTAATGTAGATAATTGTGTTTTTAGGTCTAATCATGCATCCAATTATGTAGCATTAAAAGGTACTTTATCTCAAGATAAGGATTTAATTTTATCTCAAATAGAAGAAGGATTACAGATAGCTAATTTAGAAGAAAAAGATTTATTTAGAAGACTTTAGAAGGTCTTCTTTTTTCTGTAAAAAATATTCTACAAAAAAGCATTGTACAAGTAATCAAATGATGGTATAATATTTTGGATAACGGATGAGCCGTCACAGTTTCGAAAGACAAATTTGTTCACTCATTACATTCATGCAAATTTGGTTCTCGTTGCGTTTGACCTATTTACGATTCAGTATTATTGATTAGGTTAGGCAATTTTACGTAGTCTCACTGCACAAATTCATTTGCTCGTTATCACTTGCATGAATTTGGCGTTCGTTACGTTTGACCTACTAAAGCTCACTATCGTTCGCTAAGTTAGGTCATAAAAACTTTTAAATCAGTCCTGTGAGGCTGGAAAGGAGAGAAAATAAATGGTTGATAATGCAATTAAAAAATCAGTTGATTCAACAGGTGAGGAAATGTCCTTGCTAGGTCATTCAAAAAAGGTAATATTAGCACTTCAGCATCTTATAGCTATGTTTGGGGCGACAGTTTTAGTTCCTATATTGACAGGATTAGACCCTTCAATAGCTCTATTCTCAGCAGGTTTAGGTACACTTATATTTCATGCTTGTACAAAGGGAAAGGTTCCTGCATTTCTAGGTTCATCATTCGCATTTATTCCAGTGATTTTAACAGTAAAAGAACTTTATAACGGAGATCTAGCTTATGCTCAAGGTGGAATGGTTGTAGCAGGATTAATTTATGTGCTTACATCTTTTTTAATAAAGAAAATAGGGGTAGAAAGAATACAAAAATATCTTGCACCTCAAGTAGTAGGACCTATGATTATAGTAATAGGTATGAACTTAATACCAGTAGCATTTGGAATGGCAAAGGAAAACCTTATTATAGCTGCTATAACCTTAGGAACAGCATTATTAATAAACTTCAAAGCAAAAGGATTTATAAAACAACTTTCAATACTAATAGCAGTTATTGTTGGATATTCAATATCGTTAAAGATGGGATTAGTAAATACAAACTTAATAAAAGAGGCATCAATCTTTGCATTACCACCTTTTAGATTGCCTAAGTTTGATCTAGGTGCTATAGCAATTATTGCACCAGTAGTTTTAGCAGTATTTATGGAGCATCTAGGTGATATAACTACTAATGGACAGGTAGTAGGTAAAAACTTTGTAGAAGATCCAGGTCTAAATAGAACATTATTAGGAGATGGATTAGCAACTACAGTAGCAGCATTAATTGGTGGGCCAGCAAATACAACTTATGGAGAAAATACAGGAGTATTGGCAATAACTAAGAATTATGATCCATCAATATTGAGACTTGCAGCAGTATTTGCAGTATGTTTAGGATTTATAGCAAAAATTGGAGCATCATTATCATCTATACCAACAGCTGTAATGGGTGGAATCTCCCTAATGTTATTTAGTATGATATCTTTGATTGGTGTAAAGACTATAAAGAATCAAGAAGTTAAATTTAATTGGAAAAATATTGTTGTAATGGCTATTATACTAGTATTAGGTCTAGGCGGAAATTATTTATCTGAAATTTTAGGTTTTACAGTAGGAATTCCGATAAATGAATCAGTTCAAATAACAGGGTTAAGTTTTGCAGCATTAGTTGGTATAATAATCAATGCAGTGCTAAACAGAAAATAAGACAAATCTTTATTATAAAGAATTCCTCTCCAAATTTGGAGAGGAATTTTTATATATAAGTATTGAGGACTGGAAGAATATAAATATAAAGACTATAATATTAATATAATTGAAATAGAGTATACTATGCTGAAAGGAGTAGATTATGAGAGGAATTTTGAAAAATATACCTAAAATAGAGTTACATTGTCATTTAGATGGAAGTGTAAGACCAGAAACTATGTATGAATTATTGCTTCAGCAGGAAGAAGATTTGAACGTAGGTGATATTAAAGAGTTTGAAGAATTAGTAAGTGTTAAAGAAGAATGTAATTCCTTAATAGAATATTTAAAGAAGTTTAGTTATCCATTAAAAGTAATGCAAAGAAAAGAAAATATAGAGAGAATTACTTATGAGCTTTTAGAAGATCTAAGTATACAAAATGTAAAATATGTTGAAATAAGGTTTGCTCCATTTCTACACATGAATGACGGGTTAAGCTTTGATGATGTTGTAGAAAGTGTTTTAAAAGGTATGGCAAGAGGAAAAGAAGAATTTAATATATTATCTAATGCCATATTAATATGCATGAGGCATGAAAGTCTTCAAAATAGCTTAGAGGTAGTAGAGTATGGTGAAAAATATCTTGGCAAAGGTGTAGTAGCTGTAGATTTAGCAGGAAATGAACAAGATTTTCCACCAGAAATACATAAAGAAGCATTTGAATTAGCCCGTAAAAAAGGATATAAAATAACTATCCATGGAGGGGAAACTGGAATTGTAGAAAACATATCTAAATCAATAGAGCTTCTTTATGCAGAAAGAATAGGTCATGGAATAGCGGCTATAAAAGATCCTAAGGTTATGGAATTACTAAGAGAAAAAAGTATATATTTGGAAATGTGTCCTATAAGTAATCTACAAACAAAAGCAGTGAATTCCATAGAAAATTATCCAATAAGAAAATATATGGAGCTAGGAATAGGAGTTACTGTAAATACAGATAATACTACAGTTTCTAACACTTCCTTGGAGAAGGAATATGAGCTTTTAATGGATGAATTAAATTTTTCTATAGAAGAAATATTAAAGCTTATAGATAACTCCATTGAAGCAGCTTTTATTTTGAAGGAAGAAAAGGAAGCTTTAAGAAAGAAAATTCAAGACGAATTAAAGGAATTAGGACTATAATTAAAAGGTATGATAGAGAATTCTCTATCATACTTTTTAATGGAATCCAATATTTCCAATTGTTTTACAGTGTTTTTCTACTCTCTTTAATATATAATATCCTAAAGCTGTTCCTACTATCATAAAGGCTGTTAATATCAATAATTCTATTTTTATAGAAAAAATAGTGTTAGTACCTAAAAGTAGTCCTCTTATAACATCATAGCCATATGTCAGAGGAATCGCCAATGATACGGCAGTTAAAATTCTGGGTAGGATAGTAATAGGAAAGTCTTGACCACAGATAATATTTAAAGAAAAATTAGTTATATCAATTATATTATTAGCGTTATTAGTTATAAGAACTAGAGAAGCTATTCCAAAACCCAATCCATACAATGCGACCAAGAGAGGAATTAAAGCAATTATAGCAAGGAGTATATTGTTATCTATATTAAAACCGAATAATAACCATACTAAAAATGCTACAGTTATAGAATTTATGGTGGTTATTATTAGTGAAAAGATAGACCTTCCGATTAGCTGTACCCATAATGGAATTGGGGTTAACCAATTAGACTCTATTACTCCTGAATCCATTTCATTCTTTAAGGAAAAACCCATGCCCCAGAGAACAGAACTTACAAAGCTGCTTACAATAGTTCCCAACACTAGAAAAGCCATATAATCAGTGGTTCCAGCATATTGGCTAAAACCTATATTTTCACCATTGATTTGGAAAGCTTTAGAAAGGAAATATACTGGAGCAATCCACATAATAGGCTCTATAATCCTAAAAAGAGCATTTATAGGATATGCTAAGAATATTTTCATATCCTTTTTGGTAATAGCAGAAATAGCAAATAAATATGTTTTTAAATTATTTGAACTCATATTTTTCTCCTTCCTATTAATAATGACCTAAAGATCCAGATTCTTTAACCTTTTTTTGAGTAAGATTAAAAGCTAAAAATCCTAAAATCATAAGAACAAGACCTGAAAATATTAAGTAATATATTTGACTCTTAATATCCCCTATGGTAGCTCCAGCAGAGATAACAGACCTTAATGCACTAATACTATGTGTTAAAGGTATTATATTTGATATACTCTTCATCCAATTTGGCAAAACTGCTAAAGGGTAAGTTATACCACAGAATAAAGACATTATTCCTCTAACTAAAAACACCATGGAGTTTGCTTCTTTTTGCCACATGACTAGGCTGGCAAATATAAATCCTATTCCATAAATAGAAGGAAGTGACAATATAATTATTAAAAGAGACAGAAGAGGACTTCCTATAAATCTGAAATTATATATTAGTTTAAACTCTATAATAGAAATAAGAAGGTAAACAAAGCTGGAAAATATTTGCCACAGGGAATATCCTAATAAAAGTGTAATCTTGGGTACTGGACAAAGCCAATTAGACTCTAAGGTTCCTCTTATTTGCTCAGTTCTAAGACTAGTTCCAAAGGACCATAACATAGTATTCATTAACATCCACATAGTGGTTCCGATTAGTATAAAGCCTACATAATCAGCGGTTCCAGAAAAATTTGAGAAAATCTCCAAGGATTGGACATCAGTACCAGATAGGGCTTTAACTGTAAATAGATATCCAAAGGGAAATATAATAGGCCATATTAATGCAGATATAAACCAAGATGGATACCTTAAAAAAATTCTAAATTCTTTTTTAAATATAGATAAAACAGCAGTCATTGTATACCTCCTATTCCCTTAAAGATTTCCCAGTTAGATTTATAAATACATCTTCTAAAGTGGGCTCATCCACTCTAAAATTAATTATTTTAATATTGTAAGAAACTATATTTGATATTAGAGAACTAACAATTTCGTTACCATTAGAAATATGGATTTTTATTTCCCAAGTTTGGGTAGAATCATTAAATTTATTATTTATATTTTCTACATGTTGTATATTTTTTAGCTTGCTAGCAATGATTTCATCCCAATGATTCAGCTCAAGTATAAGACTATTAGTTTTACTTAATCCTCTTTTCAGATTTTCAGGAGTATCTAAGGCTATGATTTTCCCGTGATCTATTATGGCAATTCTATCACTTAATTGATCTGCTTCCTCCATATAATGAGTAGTTAAAAGTACAGTTCTGCCTTCTTCCTTAATTTCTAGTATTATTTCCCTTAGATTTCTTGCAGATTGAGGATCCAATCCTGAAGTGGGTTCATCTAATATTACTATTTGCGGATTTGAAATTAAAGCCTTTGCTAGAGCTATTCGTTGTTTCATACCTGTAGAATATTTCTCTACAGTTTCGTCAGATCTTTTTTCTAAGCTAAATCTTTCTAATAAATAATCTATTCGTTCTTTAGCAATTTGTCCAGTTATGCCATTCATAGCTGCAAAGTACTCTAGATTTTCTCTGCCTGAAAGTTTCCAATAAATACTTCTTTCTCCAGCTAATACTGTACCTAAATTTTTAAGGACCTCTATGGGCTTATCTTGAGAATTTATACCATTAACTATAATTGAGCCAGAAGTAGGCATTAGTAAAGTAGAAATCATTTTTATAGTAGTGGTCTTACCGGCACCATTAGGACCTAAGAATCCAAATATTTCTCCCTTATTAACATTAAAACTGATGTTATCGACAGCAACAAAAAATTCTTTTTCTCTATAATCTTTTTTCCATAAATGACCTCTTTTCTTTTTGATTTCAAATTCTTTCTTTAAGTTTTTTACTTCTATAGCATAATTATCCAAATAAAATCCCCCTTTAATAGATTAAGACTATGTATGATTAAAGGATAGTATAGAAACTTAAAAATGTCAATATAATTATTAAAATAATTAATT
>NZ_CABSQO010000071.1:0-9863 GCF_902479755.1 uncultured Tissierella sp.
CAACAAGCCGCATAATTAATATTATCCAAAAGTCCGGATTAAAGGGTTCAGATCAAATCCCTTGCTTTTTTATATACTTCTGGTTTCTTCCTTTAACCAAGCTCTTTCTTCATCATTTAAATAGGACGAAAGTTTATTAAACACATCTTTATGATATTCATTTAGCCATGTTCTTTCATTTTCAGTTAATAGTTCTACATCTATTCCCTCTAAATCTATTGGAACAAAGGATATTGTTTCAAATTTCATAAATTGACCTGAATCTGTTACGATGTCTTCTTGTATTACTGCCACATTTTCTATTCTTACTCCATGACTACCCTCTTTATATACACCTGGTTCTATAGTTACTATCATTCCTGCTTCAAGTACTACAGTATTTGCTACCATGGCAAAACCATGAGGTCCCTCATGTACATTAAGTAAAAATCCAACACCATGTCCAGTACCGCATTTATAGTCTATACCTTCCTGCCACAATGGATATCTTGCCAAGACATCGAGGCTATGACCTGTTGCACCATAAAGAAATCTAGCATTGCCCAAATTGATATGAGCTTTTAATGTTAAAGTGAAATCCCTTTTTTCTTCATCAGTTATAGGACCCATAACCATAGTTCTAGTAATGTCAGTTGTTCCATCATAGTACTGACCACCAGAATCAACTAAATATAATCCCTCTTTCTTTATCTCTGCATTAGAATTTTCACTAGCTGAATAATGCATCATAGCTGCATTTTCTTTATATGCTGAGATAGTACCAAAACTTGGTTCAATAAAGTCTTCTTGCTCTTTCCTAAATTCTAATAATTTATGCTGTGCTGACATTTCAGTAACTGGAATATTTCCTACATTCTTATCAAGCCAATGAAAGAATTTTACCAAAGCAACTCCATCTTTTAGATAAGCATTCTTTTGGTTTTCAATTTCTGTAGGGTTTTTGATTCCCTTGAGCTTTGTAGTTATATTAGTTTCACTAATTATTTTACATTCAGATGGAATAGATTTGTAAAGCCATCTGTTAATCTTATTTTTATCTAAAAATACCTTGGAATTCTTATCTATAGCTTTTACATAATCCGCCACTTCTTCATATTCTGCTACTTCCACTCCATTTTCATTTAGAAAGGTTTCTACTTCTGCATTTATCTTATCTTTATCTGTAAATAGATATGCCTTGTCCATTGAAATCAGTCCATAGGATATAATTACAGGATTATTTTCTACATCTTTACCTCTTATATTATAAAGCCAAGCTATATCATCTAGGCTGCCTAATAGGAAATAATCTACACCTCTGTTTTTCATCTCTGTCCTAACGTCTTCTATTTTTTCTCTGCCAGTTTTTCCAGTATATTTTATTTCATGTAAAAAAGCCTCTTCTTTGGAAAGCCTAGGTCTCTCTTCCCAAATCTCCCCTACTAGATCAAATTCATCAACAAACTTTATCTTTTTTTCTTTAAATTCTTTTTCTAAATTTTCGACAGAAGACTCTGAAAATGTTTTTCCGTCAAAACCTAAAGAATCTCCATCATTCAATTTCGCTTTTAACCATTCAGTATAAGTTGGAAATCCAGGGATCCTCATTTTAAATAATTTATATTCACTACCAGCTAATTGATTCTCAGCTTGAATGAAATATCTACCATCAGTCCAGAGAATTGCTTCTTCTTGAGTGATAACTACAGTACCAGCTGAACCTGTAAACCCTGATATCCATACTCTTCCTTTGTAGTAATCAGCTACATATTCAGATTGATGTGGATCAGCTGTATTTACGATATAGGCAGTAATTCCTCTATCCTTCATTAGCTCTCTCAGTTTATTTACTCTTTGATTAATTGTCATATTTAACCTCCTTGGAAATATCTTCCATTCATTTCTATTTTGCTTATTTTTTAATATGAATGTCTCCACTACTTAAATTCATTCCATAGCCTGAATGAACCTTTGAGTTATAAATAGCCCTTGTATTTTCTGCCTCGTCTTCTAATATAATGAAGTTTATTTGATAAGTTCCCTTATCAGCATTTTCTAAGAAATCAGTAGAACATTTATATACTCCATCTTCAAGTAAAAGTTCCTCTTTAATTTCTATAGATTTACTTTTATCACCTTTTTTAACATAGCTAATATATGCCTTTTCTCCTAAATCCTTATCTTTTCCTTTATTTTCTGCCTTGATTTCTATAGTATCATCTTTTATAGCTATATTTTTTACATTAAGTCCATCACTATAATTTGCTGGCTTATTTTGCAAATTGCTATTCAGAATATGGATTTTAGAAGAACTTCTATCACTGTTTTCTTCTGTAACAAGTATTTTTATTCCATATTCAGGTAATATCAATCCAGCCTGGTCGTTTACTGGATTTGTATAGTCCTTACTATCATCAAATTCTGGTACCATAAATGAATTTAAATCCTTAGTTACTGTACCTCCGCCCCAGTCATTATAGAAATAGTTTTCCTTTCTTAAGCTAAATGCAGCATCATGCATATTAAAGTCTACTCTAGGATCATCATAATATTTACCATCTTTATGATCATACCCAACTGGATTTTGATCTGCATCAACTATACCTGCAAAACACTCTCCTGGATGCTCTTTTACTTGTTGATCCGGTTTACCCCAAGAATCAATCCACATTTCATTTATATACCATATTAAAAGCCCTGGATCATAACTAATATCTGACCACATATAATATACATATCTTAATCCTTCATCTACTTTACCTTCTTCTGAATTTCTCCATTCTAATAGATAATAATGATTAGATTCTTTTATACCTGTAGATTTAGTAAATCCACCAATAATATCAAATTCTAGTTTCCCTTCAACATCATCTTTCAAGATTGTAATCCATTTTTCCTTTGAATCCTTAGATGATTTAGAATCTGATATTTTCTCAACACCTTCAATCAATATATCATCTATATAAATACCTTCTTCTGGAGTGTTGGTATCGCTCCAAAAATATATATTTAACTCTATCTTTTCCCCTGCATATTTGCTTAAATCAAATTTTGCATCAACCCATCCCTTTGAATCATCAGTTATTCCATGACCTGGGTTCCTTTCTAAACGTTCTTCTTCTGTTTCATTTTCCAGAATCCAATCATCAAATTTTGTAGTGGTAATATTACCTTCTAATGTTTCAAACTCTTCACTTTCTACTTTGTTAACTCTTACAGTTGCAAAGTCAAAGTAAGGGTCTATTTTATACCATGCTCTAAATTCGAGCTTTACTTTTTCATAATCAGTTAAATCAACAGTAGTTTTCATATAGTTCCTTGAATTGTTATCGTTACCACTAAAATATGCATATTGTCCACTAGTTGGCTTAGTTATAATGGTTTCTTTCCTTGGCAAATCTAGCCTAAATAAATCCGTCTTTCCATCGACTCTTTCGTGTGCTTGATGAAGCTCTAAATCTAGTCCATTCTTATCTATATTCAAAAAATCTTGCTTTTGATAATTAGCCCATTTTGGATTCTGTACATTTCTATTTTCAAAGCTTTTTTGTAAAAATTCTCTAGAATAAGCCCCATAGGAAATAGGCATAGTACCAGCTATATCCTTACCAGTATAGGAACCACCCATGATATCCCACCATTTAACTGGTGGATTACTTCCACTAGCTCCATATAAATCAGATAAGCCCAATATATGTCCATATTCATGGATTAACATATCAGAAGCTGAATCCTGTGATATTAAAACAAAATCATCAAATAGCCATTCCTTTCCCTTATGGTCCGTTACTTTTTCCATTTGCAAATTAGTTTGAGTATACCAGCTAAATCCAATTCTAAATGGCCAAATAGCACCTTCTTTTAAACTGCCTCCCCCCCATTCTTCTCCTACCCCAGGATGTACAACTATTATAGTATCTATAACCCCATCTGACTTTCCAAATTCGCCTGTTCCAGTCCTATCTTCAACATCAAAGTCAGATAAATCTATAGTTGAGTCTTTAGCCACCGCTTGTATAGCTTCTCTAACCAATAGCATAGCTTCATCTTGGTCAGTACCATTCTGATTTCTATCTGAGCCATAATAAGTGGCATTTTCTTTAGCAGTATAAGGTCCAACTACCTTACCATTCAAAGAATAATTACCTCCAGTTATTTCCTCATAATAACTTCTTGTAGTTATAAACTGCTGTCCTTCTTCTCCTATATAAGAATCTTTTCCAAACAACATCTCTTGTACAAATTCTTTAGTATATTCATCACCAGAAATACCTCTAAGTCTCCAATCTTCTTTCGTATCAATATCACTAAACTTATAGTCTTGATATTCCATCATAACAACTAAAGGCCTTGCTACAACTTGCTTTGAAGTATTTTTTGCTAAAACAGTAGGTGAAAATAGATTAAATATCATAAGTACAAATAATGCTATTGATAATAATCTTTGTTTTTTCATTAAACATGACCCCCTTATTAGTTTTAGATATAAAATAAGATTATATCTTACTCTTCTTAGGATCTTCTAATTTTATCAACAATGTAGCTATAAAAATAGCACTAATTCCTCCTATTAACTTACTGACTATAAACGGATTAATCGTCTCAGGTGAAACTGATGATATATATCCCAGCTGTCCCCCAAAAGTAAATGCACCAGATACAATAAAAGCAGCATTTAATACCTTTCCTTTTTCATTCATTTTATCATAAATTCCTAGCATTGGAATACAATTGGCCAGAGAAGTAAATATCCCTAATATAGAATATTGATCTAGTTCAAATTTTTTACCTATTTTAGATAGATATCGGTGCAACTTTCTTGATAAAAAATAAAACATTGGATAAGCCCCAGACAATATAATGCCAATTTTAATCACAAGTATAACCCCTTCCTCTAGAGGTATCATACCAGGAACTAATTCATATCCAAACATAAAGCTAATAATACTTATGATCAAACCAATGGTACTAATCCCTATTATAATCTTACCTATTATATTGAAGATTTTAACCATATTATTTGGAGATTTGAGTAATCCCAAAATTATTATAATCGAGAATATAAGAACAGGTATTAGATTAAAAACAATATCCATAAATCCTATATTCATCATAGCTCCGCCTACGATCATTCCAAGGGGCAAAGTAGTAATACCTGCTAAAATTCCTTTAGCAAAAAATTTAAAATCTTCCTTAGATACAAGTCCTACCGCAACTGGAATAGTAAATGAAATCGTAGCACCTAACATAGAAGCTAGTATAAGTCCATTAAGCTTACCGATAACTTCAGACTTTGCTATTTCAATACTCGTTGTATATCCCCCTAAATCTACAGCCAGAATACTACTGAGAAAAACTGAAGGATCAGCATTGATCAGATTGGCTAAAGGGTTTAGTATAAACATAAAGTATTTCGCTATAATTGGTGATAAGCTATAAATACCAATTATAGTTAAAGCCAATTCCCCCAAAGCTTTAAATCCCTCGTCAAACTTTTCTCCCAGTCCAAATCTATTATTTAGCATCTTGTCTATTCCCGCTATAATTGAAAAAGCAACTATTATATAAACCACTTCACACCTCTATTATATTAGATTCTTATGAAACTCCTAATTAATCTCCTATGTATTAGAAGAATATACAACTTTACCATCTATAATGGTTTTTATTAATTTTGCATTGGTATTGTATGCGGGTATTCCTTCAAATATCAGGATATCAGCATCCTTTCCTTCCTCTAAGGAACCCACTCTATTATCTATGCCTAATACCTTTGCAGCATTTATTGTTATCATTCTTAGAGCTCTTTCCACCTCCAATCCTTCTCTAACAGCTTCCCCAGCATGATGAATCAAGCTATCTATACTAATTATTGGAGCATCTGCAGTCAGAGCAGTTAATACACCTCTATTATCCAATTCAACTACACTTTCTATATCAACTATTCTGCCTTCTCCAAAGCTTTTAATAGAACCAATAGGTCCAAAAACTATTGAGCATTTAGACTCTACTATTTCCTCAATATAATCACTAGCTCCCCATGCATGATCAAGAGAAAATTCAAAACCAAGCTTCTTTGCCACTTCTATTGCAGTCATCATATCAAATTGAGTACAATGTATCTTCAATGGAAGTTCTTTCTTTAGCACTGGTATAATAGCCTCTAAATCCTTATCATATTTAGGCATTTCTTTCTTGTCCAATTCAGCCTCTTCCTTATGACTTAGATATTTCTCAGCTTTATTAAATAAATCCAATATTATACTAGGAATAGCCATTCTACTAGATGGCGTTTGATTTCTATCTCCATAAGTTCTCTTAGGATTTCCGCCTAAAGCAACTTTTAGAGCAACAGGGTTTTTAATCGTCATTTCAAATATATTATCACCATAGGTCTTAGAAGCAAAAACTAATCCACATATAACATTTCCACTACCTGGTGTAATTCCCAATGTAGTTATACCATTTTCATAAGCATATCGAAAATCTTGAAACTTGGGATCAATACCATATATTGCTTCCATACTAGCAGTTATATTGTTAGTCATCTCATTTAAATCATCAATGGCAGTTGCTTCACTAAAATTCATACCACCTATATGTGAATGACAATCTATAAATCCTGGAAGTACCACCATACCATCAGCATCAAATACTTCCACTTCCTTACGACTTGAAACAATATAATCTAACAATACTTCATTATGTTTATCAACCTTAAGAATTTTGCCATCATCAACGATTATATATCCTTTTTCTATTATTCTATCAGCCATTGTAAAAATTCTTGCATTTTTTATTACTAACAATGGAATCCCTCCTCACCATAAACAAGCTCACCATTAACTATTGTATTAGCAACTCTTGAATCATAGAATTCAATGGGATTCTTATTATATATGACTATGTCTGCAAATTTTCCCTCTTCAATACTTCCCAGTACATGATCTATACCTAGCATCTTAGCAGGATTTAATGTCATCATTTTGACAATGTCTTCCTTTTCAACTCCTGCTTTAAAAAACTCTATGGCATTCCAAAGGTATTTTACTTTACCCCCTGTCCCATAGGTACTGGTAAGTGTAAAACTTATTAAATTCCCTTCCTTTTGAAGTTCTGCAATCTTATATAAATCTGTTTCATTATATCTTCTCTCTGTAAGATATATTTGTTCTCCAACTATAATAGAAATCTTTGTATCTTTTATACTCTCAATGCATCTATCTGCTTGATAAGCACCTACAATAATAAGTTTTATACTTTCAAACTCTTTAATAAAATGGATAAGAGAATTTATCTCAGCTGATTTATTGGCCGTAATAAATAAAGGTAATCTGCCCTCTAAAATATCATCTACTATTTCCTTGTTGGATTCTGATCTATTATTTAAAAACTCTTCTAGCTTTGAAAACACTCCCATTCTTGTCATTGGGCATATATTTTTCTTACCATAGTAGTCTTTAACATTATTAACAATAGAGCCTTTCATACCAACAGGTTCTCTTATCAACATAGTACTTGAATTTTTGCCCCAAGTCCTATATGCAGCCATTTGACCTCCTATAATATTTGTATTTCCAGGGGATGCTCCTATAGTTGTTATACCTACTTTATATAGCTCCTCTAAATCAATTTCCCTATGGTTAAATGAATATTTTATTTTAGACTCTGGAGTTATAGGGTTTGAAGCTTCATTATGGTCCTTTATGCTAAAAGAAATATCCATACACCCAAAGCTGCTTACTGGATCAATAAATCCCGGAAAAACCTCCTTATCTCTTGCATCAATTATCTTTTTATTTTCTACTATAATGTTTTTACCTATCTCTTTTATAATTCCATTCTCTATTAAGATATCATGGTCATCTAAAACAATACCATTGCCTACATGAATATTTCCATTTTTAATAATCAAATTTCTTACTCCTCCTTATTTATGAGTAATTATTAGTGATTTAGAGCAAGACATAGTTTATAATTAGCCTATGTCTTGCTCCATTCAATTAAGGGGTTATTAACATTAATTAAATCCTAGTGGTTTTCTATCTCCCAGAGATATATACTTTAGTGTAGTCTACACCAGAAATTGAATTGAAATGGTAATTCTTCACATATTTAGCTGTAAAGAATGTTGATGAAGCTGTGTACGTAGGAACTATTACTGCTGTACCTACAAGAATCTTTTCTGCCTCTACAAATAACTCTGCTCTTTCTTGATTATCTGGAGAATTAGAAGCCTTTGCTAAGATTTCAGCAAACTTATCAGCATCTGGACCAGACCAGCCTGATTTATCACTATTGAAATATCCATTGACAGGTTCATATAATTCTAATAAACCATTAGGGTCATTGTAATATGGTCCCCAACCTGAAGTACAGATATCATAATCTCCAGCATGAACTCTATCCCACATAACATTCCACTCTATCATGTCAATTTTTATTTCAACACCTAGCTTTTCTTTCCACTGTTGTAATAACCATTCTGCAGATTTCTTAGAATATTCAGTTGTACCTCTTGTTACATAGCTAATATCCATCTTTGCTGGATCTGGATCAAAACCTTCTTCCTTAAGTCCCTCTATTAAAAGTGCCTTTGGATCTGGATATTGTTTCAAAAGCTCTTTTATTACTTCATTTTTACCATTTACTCTATCCCTGTATGGTATTTCTCCTACGTTAATAACTGATGGCATCATTGAATAAAGTGGCTCTGCTTTGCCATTTCTTAAATCTTGAACATATTTTTCTCTATCAAATGCCAATGAGAATGCTAATCTTATTTTTGGATTCTTGAAGTATTTATTGCTACAATTAAATCCAAAGAATTCAGGCGAATTTCCAGGAGTAAGAGTCATATCAAATCTTCCATCTGCACTAATAAGGTCTATCCATTCGGGATCTCCTGCCGCAACAACGTCAATATCTCCACTGATTAATGCTTGTGCAGCAGTAGGAGGGTCTTGAATAACTTTTCTTTCAATTTTTTGAAGCTTTACATCTGAAGCTCCCCAATAGTTATCGTTTTTAACAAAAGTTATTTGAACATTTGGATCCCAGCTTTCAAGTAAGAAAGGTCCATTCATTACAACTTTATCTATAGATGAGCCATATTCAGTTCCCCATTCTTCATATTTATCTTGTCTAACTGGTTTTGCACCTTCAAGTAAATCAAGGAAATATCCATAGGGTTTAACTAGTGTAAATTCAATTGTTTTATCATCAATTACTTTTACACCAATATCTTCTGGTTTCTTATTATATGCTGGGTCCTTGCCATCATTATAAAGTGATTCTGCAAAGTTTACAATTATTCCATCAAATAACCAAGCATTAGTAGAGCCTACTTCTGGTGTAGCCATTGTTCTAAATGTAAATAAGAAATCATTTGCAGTTACTGGTACACCATCATTCCATACAGCATCTTCTCTAATATTAAAAGTATAAACTGTTCCATCATCGCTAACTTTCCAATTCTTTGCAGCTGCTGGTTTCATTATTGTATTGCCATCTTCATCAGTCACTTCTGCAACTAAGGTTTCAATGATAAAATCATGAACACCATTATCAGGAGCTGTAGTGTTCAGCATTGGATTGAGACCTGTTATATCGCTTTTGTCGCTATATCTGAATACTTGCTCTTTATCCATTTGGACTGTATCCTCTTTATTATCTTTAGACTGTTCTGTATTCGTTATATCACCTGTACCTACTTGCACATCTTCCTTCTTTCCACATCCTGTTAATGTACCAAAGCATAATGCAAAAATAATAACTAAAATAACTACCTTCTTAAATTTTTTCATATTATCCTCCTTATTGATAATAACGTTTTGTAAACTTAAATGAAAATTGAGGACTCCAACCTCTGTATGGTACAATGT
>NZ_CABSQO010000072.1:0-9437 GCF_902479755.1 uncultured Tissierella sp.
TTTAGACATGATAATACCCCCTGAATCCGTGTCCGGATTTAGGGGGTAACATCAATTCCCTTGCTTTTTACTCTTTAGGAAGCGTATTATTCCTCTTTCTTATAAACTTCCATACTACATAAGCTACAACTCCTATGATTATTCCATATGGAAGGAAATATATAAAGGATATAATTAAGTTTTCAATATTGTAGGTAAAGAAATATAAAGAATCTTTAAATGCATTTCCTACCTTAGTCCAGAAAGGAGTTTTTATATTTTCGCCAGGAGTTAGTTTTGCTACTTCTTCAAGATAGAAATTAACAGTACTGTAATTTACCTTATCATCCATATCCATTATATTAGCAGTCAGATTTTCCTTTTCATAAATAATATTACTAAGTTGATTTTCAAGAGCTATTATATCCTCCATTTTCTCTGCTTTCTTTAGTAGGTCAAGTATTCTTCCCTCTTTAACTTCTAAGACCTTTAATCTAGATTCTGTATCTCTATACTGCTTAGTAATATCTACTTTGGAAGTGTTTTCAGAGATTATATTTCCAATTTCCTTCAATTCGTTTTTAAAATTATCTAGGCTTTCCCTTGGAATTCTAATTGAGTACTGAGAATGTTTTAAACTAGTAGAATAAACATAATTATTGTAGGAGATATCTGAGTTCTCAATATAACCCTTATATTTATCTATGAGAGAATTTAACTTTTCAACAGTATCCATAAATTCTTTTGTTTGCATAGAAATTGATACTGTGGTAATTATCTTGTCAGGCTCGATTAGATCATATTCTGTTTTCTCATCTTCAGCTACATTAAAATCCCCTTCGGCTATTTCCGTTGATGGCTTACTGGAACCAGTATCTTGAACAGACATATCATATGATTGAGATTTCTTTGAACTACATCCTGAAATTATCAAAGTAAAAACTAAAATTGAAATCATTATAAAAATTGATTTTCTATTCCTCATTTTATTCATCTCCTTTAGCTAAATTATACAATAATTTGGTAAAGTAGGGGTTACAAAAACCTTACAATATCAGATAACTTAAGGAAGTTTAATTAATTTTTTAAAGAGGTTTTTAGGTATTGCTTTAGTCAAGAATAGAACAAAAATATAAGCTAGACTGCCAACTAATAAGCTAGATACAAACCCTAAGGTGCTAATGTTTTGAAGGTTTCCTATATCATGGATAGATAAATAGATAAACCCAATCATAAATATAGAAGCAACTAAAGGTTTTCCTATAATATCTATATAGTCAATATCAAATTTTACCACAGATCGTATTGCAATAAGATTTAAAATTAAAATAACTGTGTTAGAACCATAAAAAGAAATAAAAATTCCATTTACTCCGAATCTGGGATCTCCCACAAAAATATATATAAGAATTATTCGAAGAATCATACCTATTATACTACTGACAGTAGCACTGGTTTGCTTATTAAGACCTAGTAGTATGCCTGAAAAGGTATGCTGTAGTGCCAACAAAACAGTACCATAAGCCATTATATGTATAAAATTAGCCACTAGAGGGTCATTGTATAAAAGGATAGCTAATGGTTTAGAAAGTCCTACATATAGAGACATCAAAGGAAGTGCTATTAACAAGGTGACTTTGATAGACAAATGTATATCTCTTTTTATATCCTTATATCTTTTTAGAGCTATCTGCTCTGATAAGCTAGGTATTAGATTAACAACTAAAGCTGATGTAACTATAAAAGATAATCCAATCAAGGGCATGGTCATTCCCATAATTCTACCGAAGATTGAGATAGAATCACTACTGGTATATCCTGCAGCCATAAGTCTGTTAGGTATAAGGATTGTATTGATAAATCTTAGGATAACACCAAATGATCCAGAGATAGTTAAAGGTATAGACATATATAAAACCTTAATTAAGTAAGATTTTTCATTTTTTTTATCAATTGGATAATTGCTCTTAGTTTTATATAGCCGTTTTTTAGAGAATAGTGACCACATAAGGTCGAAGAATTCTCCAATACTGATTCCTAGAATAGCTATGGTAGCTCCATGTATAGGTTCTACAGGGCACACATAATAAAGAATGCCCACGATAATGATGAATCTGGTCAAATGCTCGATTATCTGTGCAATACTGGGGGTTATCATATCCTTCATACCATAGAAATATGATCTCAATATTGAGCTTGCAGAAAGAATAATAATAGCTGGAATCATGAAATATACACCAAGCACCATATCTTTGCTTTTAAGCATCTTAATAGAAATGAATTCAGAAAATAATAGTAGGATTATACTAATTATAATAGAAGCAAAAAGGTTAAAAGTAAGGGTTGAATTAAATATGCTTTCTACATTATTATAATTCTTTTTAGAGTTTTCTTGAGCTACTAACTTTGTTACAGACGTAGGAATTCCAGAAGTAGTTATAATTAAGAAAGTCATAAGGGTGGACATGGAAATTTGAAATAATCCCATGGCTTCTGCTCCTAGAAATTTTGATAGAGCAACTTCATAAGCAAACCCAATGATTTTCATAAGAAAGTTCATAAAAACCATAATAATTGATCCGTAAATAAATCTATTTTTATTCAAAAAATCACCTCTTGAAAATAGTCAGATATTTATTTATATGTTTTATAAAAGAGAAAATTCTAAGGAGATTTTTTAATACTATGATTATGCTATCTTTGTTGTAGGTAGGATTTTTCAATGATATAATATTGTAGTACAAAATAATGACTTTACAAGGGGGCTAATATGGAGAAGGATCTAACCACAAAAAAATATAAAGTATTATGGGCAGCTACATTAACTAATGTCATAGCAGGTTTAGTGTACATATGGAGTGTAATTAGCAAAGCATTAATTGAAGATCTTAATTGGACCAGTAAGGAAGCATCACTTCCTTATACAATGGTTACAGTGTTTTTTGTAATTGCCATGGTTATATTTGGGAAGATACAAGATGAAAAAGGTCCAAAATTAACAGTTACAATTGGGGGTATATTAATGGGGGCGGGTCTCATATTCTCAGGGATATTTACAGATCCAAAGATTATGATACTAACCATGGGGGTAATAGCTGGAACTGGAATAGGCACTGTAAATGCATCTACAGTACCGCCAGCAGTAAAATGGTTTCCCCATGAAAAGAAGGGAATGATAACTGGAATAGTAGTAGCTGGTGTCGGTTTATCTTCCGTATTCTATTCGCCATTAGCAAATTATTTGATAGATAAAGTAGGAATATCTAAGACTTTTATCTACATAGGAGTTGGAGCTTTAATTCTCACATTGATATTGGCACAGTTATTGGAGAACCCCCCTGAAGGTTTCTTGTCTCAGAAAACTACTTCTACTGAAAAGAAAAAAGATAAATCATCTAATGATTTCACATGGAAGGAAATGATAAAGACACTGAATTTCTATAAACTTTGGCTTATGTTGACCTTTTCATCTTCAGCCGGTCTAATGATTATAGGACATGTATCCAGTATCGCTAAAAGCCAAGTAAATTGGCAATCAGGATTTATATTAGTAATTTTGCTTTCTATATTTAATGCTCTTGGAAGAATATTGGGAGGCACTCTATCAGATAAAATAGGAAGAGTGAGTCTTATGAAGATGGTATTTATCCTACAAGGAGTAAATATGTTTCTGTTTGCTAAATATTCAAATATAGGTCTTCTAGCAATAGGTGTGGCTATAGCAGGCTTATGCTATGGTGCGGCGTTTTCAGTTTTTCCTGCAGCTGTAACAGATTTATATGGAATAAAGAATTTTGGAATAAATTATGGTCTTACTTATACGGGATGGGGAGTTGGAGGGATTATAGGTCCTATGACAGCAGCAGCGATTTTCGACTCTACCCATAACTATAATACTGCATATATAGTAGCAGGAACACTTCTTGTAATATCAACTATAATTGCATTTACATTTAAGCCTGAAAGGTAAGAAGGTTAGATATATTATGGTTAAAGATAAAAAAGCTAGAGGCAACCTCTAGCTTTTAATGATTACATCCTTCTCCTTTACATCCCTTAGCTAAATGATATAGAGTCTTTACAGGAACTCCCGTAGCTCCCTTAGGTAAATATCCTCTTTCAGATGATAGAAAAGCAGTCCCAGCTATATCTAAATGAACCCAAGGAGTATTGTTTACAAACTCTTCTAAGAAAAGTCCAGCAGTTATTGTGCCTGCCCCTCTTCCACCAGTATTTTTTAAATCACCAACAGTTCCTTTTATTAAATCTCTATATTCATCGTTTGAAGGCATTTGCCATACTGGCTCACCTGCTAATTCTGCGGCATCTTTAACTTTATTCATTAAACTTTCATCATTAGTTACAGCTCCAGTATTTATGCTGCCTAAAGCAACAACACATGCTCCAGTAAGAGTGGCTATATCGACTATTTGATTTGCTTTTTCTACTGTTGCAGCATACCATAATGCATCTGCCAAAGTTAATCTACCTTCTGCATCAGTGCTTAATACCTCTATAGTTTTTCCAGCCATGGATCCAACTATATCTCCAGGTTTATATGCTTCTCCAGAGATTAAGTTTTCACAAGCAGCTACAATTGCAACAACATTTTTATTTAATTTAGATTTAGCGATTGATTTCATTACACCAATTACAGAAGCAGATCCAGCCATATCGTTATACATATCTATCATACTATCTCCAGGTTTTATAGAATATCCACCTGAATCATAGGTAAGTCCTTTACCAACAAGAGCAAGTTTTTCCTCTGATGCGCTATCACCATTCCATTTCATTACTATAAATTGAGGTGGAATAGCTGAACCTTTAGAAACAGCTAGAAATGCTTTCATTCCCATTTCTTCTATTTTATCTTTGCCATAAACTTCTACCTCAATTCCTAGACTTGTTAATTCTTCCTTAGCCCTTTTAGCAAGTTCTACAGGAGTCATTGCCATTGCAGGTTCATTAACTAGATCTCTTGCTAGGAATATACCTTCAATAATATTGTTAATTTCTTCAATTCCTTCTTCAACCTTATCTTTTTTATCTTCTAATACATTTAAGAAAAATTCTTTAACTGTAGGTTTTGTTTTCTTTTCTGATAGATATTTTTCAAATGCATATTCTGATTGTAAAAGACCCTCTGCTATGGCCATATTAGTCTTTCTATAGCAAAGGTTTTCAAATTTAGGTACTTCTACTTCTGCTGATTCTACCTTATATTTCATCAATTCTTTACCTAGTTTATAAAAAGCTTTTCTAAGAGACTCAAGAGTTAATTTTTCTTCTTCTCCTAGTCCCAATAGAATTACATTATTTCCCTTAGGTGAAATGTCTGAATAAATTTCACCACAGGTACCCTTAAAAATTTCTCTTTCCTTCAAATAGCTATATAATTCAGGTGAGCTATCTAATTTATCTTGTCCTTTAAATACTAGAAGAACTTTTATTCCTCCGCCTTTACCAACTAATATCTTCAATCAAAACACCCCTTTTAATTTATTTAGACACCCTAATTATATCAGATATAATTAGAAAAAAATAGACAAAAAAAGAATAGTAGATTTACTATCCTTTTAATTACTTAAATTTTTAATTGTGCATTGTGCATTGTGAATTGTTAATTGAATATTGGTGGGCGGTATAGGACTCGAACCTACGACTTTCACCACGTCAAGATGACACTCTACCAGCTGAGTTAACCGCCCTTAAATAGTTCTATAATATATTATCATAAAATTAAAAGATTTACAATATATTAGACTGGAATCCTGTATATAATTAGAGTATAATTTATATAGTTGGAGGTGTACTATGAATAGAACAAAAATGACCAAAATTATAATATATTTACTTATAGCATCTTTTATAATATCTATTATTGTACCAATTATAACAGTAGCAATGAGTTAGAATATTGCCAAGGGAAGGGGGTTCTCTTGGCAATATATTTTTTATTCTTTTATCATAGTTCAATATGATATAATATTCTATAATACATAGGAAAATCATGTTTTTAAA
The DNA here is from genome assembly GCF_902479755.1 of uncultured Tissierella sp. Classification (NCBI taxonomy): domain Bacteria; kingdom Bacillati; phylum Bacillota; class Tissierellia; order Tissierellales; family Tissierellaceae; genus Tissierella; species uncultured Tissierella sp. The sequence continues at coordinate 6,004 of NZ_CABSQO010000072.1, forward strand.
GTGCGTTTTTTCTAGATGAGTTTCAAAAAGGCTTCCTTAATATATTAATTCTTAGGTAGAAGTCTTTTTTACAAAAGATCATAAGGGAGGTAATTATGAAAAAAGTAATATCAATTATTATATTAGTATTGATTTTGGTTAATTCCGTGGTATTAGCAGAAGATATGCAATCAGTGGTGGAAAAGGCTGTGGTCCTTGAAGCTGGAGATGCAGAAGAAAGTGAAGACTTATATGAGGGCATCAGATTACAAAGAGTAAAATTAAAGATTACTAGTGGAAATCATAAAGGAGAAATAATTGACATAGAAAACCATCTCTCTGATAATGAGGCTTATAACTTTTTTGTGAAGAAGGGGGACAAGATATTAGTAGTGATTGAAGAACTTCAGGATGGAGATTATGAAGTATATATTGCAGATTATGAGAGAGCTAATTATATTATATTATATATCTAGTTATTTTATTCGCTATATTAATTCTTATAATTGGAAAGATTAAAGGATTAAAAGCAATTATATCACTAGTTCTAACAATAGGATCAGTATTTTATGTATTATTACCTCAGATACTTAAAGGGGCAAACCCTATACCCATATCTGTGTTAATTTCAATAGGAGTTACGATTATAACTATATTTTTAGTATCTGGTGTCAATACTAAGAGTATAGCAGCAATAGCAGGTACTTCGGCAGGTGTTATTATAGCAGGCTTAATATCATATTATGTGGGATTGAAAATACATCTTACAGGATTAAGTGCTGAAGAAGCAACAATGTTAATGTATATCCCTCAGGGGATAGAGTTTGATTTTAAAAACTTACTTTTTGCAGGAATAATATTAGGTTCATTAGGAGCAGTAATGGATGTTGGGATGTCTATATCATCATCTATAGAGGAAATTTATAGTGTAAATAATAATCTTTCAAGAAAAGAATTATTTATATCAGGTATGAATGTGGGGAAAGATGTAATGGGAACTATGACCAATACCTTAATACTTGCATATACAGGTTCATCTATTCCGCTTCTATTATTATTTATGGCTTATGAAACACCTTTAATAGAGATTATGAATTTAGATATAATAGCTACAGAAGTAGTCAGGTCATTATCAGGCAGTATTGGGCTAGTGCTTACTATTCCAATTACAGCACTAATAGCCAGTGTTTTAGCAAAAAAGCAAAAGCTAAGAGAGGATGTGAAAAATGAGTAAAGAAGTAGTATTATCGTTGGGGCTTACAACCATAGTGGGTTTATCTATGGGACTTGGTAGTTTATTATCTTTTTTTATAAAAGAAACAAATAAAAGATTTTTAGCTATCGCTTTAAGTTTTTCAGCTGGAATAATGATATATGTATCTTTTATGGCTATCTTACCAGAAGGTATGGAATTGATAGAATCATATTTTGGGGAACAAGGAGGTCATCTAGTGGCCTTAGCAGGTTTCTTTGGCGGAATGCTAATTACTGCAATTGTAGAGAAGCTAGTTCATAAATTTGGAGGACATTATCATGGACATGATGACCATCATCATGAACATGGTCATCATCATGAGCAAAATGGTGAACACTTATCAAAACTAGGAATTATGTCAGCTGTTGCAATAGCTATACATAATTTGCCTGAAGGATTAGCAATCTTTACCGCTGGATTAAAAGATATATCTGTAGCGGTTCCAATAGCAGCAGCAGTAATCCTTCATAACATACCATTGAGCATTGCTATATCGGTACCAATTTATTATTCAACGGGAAGCAAAAGGAAAGCATTTCTATATTCCTTATTTGTAGGTCTTTGTCAGCCCTTCGGTGCAATTATTGGATATTTAATCCTCTCAAGATTTTTTAATGATTTAGTCTTTGGAATTCTTTTTTCTATAGTGGCAGGAATTATGATATTTGTGTCATTAGATGAATTACTACCATCATCTCAGAGATATGAGGATCATCATATATCAGTATATGGAGCTATAGCGGGTATGATCGTTATGGCATTATCCATGAGTATATTCCACCATCATCATTAAAATAACATGAATTATATTTTATAGCAGATAGAAAGGTTCTACTTTTTGTCTTTTTCATTTTAAGAATTTGGCTTTGATGAGTTCCAAGAAAAGCTACTTCTAATTTTTCATTAGAAGTAGCTTTTCTTATATTTTATATATAATACTTTATTATTACAGTAGACTAAGGCTCATTAGATTTTTCTATATTGTAGACTTGGATTATTAAATCCTTTAATAGTTCTTTAATTAAGAATAAAATTTTGATAACTTTAGAGTTAGCTTGTAGACATTGAACTAATCATACATATAAAGCTTGTAAGGATTCAATAAAATGAGATGAAGGAGAGAAATATTGAATGGAAAAAAAGAAGAAAGTACTTTCACTTGGAACTGTGGCTATGGATGTCATATTAGAAACAAGAGAATTACCGAAGGAGGATGGATTTGGTTTTATAGACTCTGAAAAACTTTCACCTGGTGGGAGTGCTGCTAATCTTTCAGTAGCATTGGCTCGATACGGTATAGAGGTTTATCAGACTGGAAAAATTGGTGATGATAAATATGGAGATGAATTCCGAAGAACTTTAGTAGAAGATGGTGTTAATGATAAATTTTTAATCACTAAATCAGGTGGTTCAACTTTACATACATTCATTATAACTGCACCGGATGGAAAACACTGCATTATTGCAAATTTAGGGGATTCTGTATTAGACTTGCAGCCAGAAGAACTTCCAGGAGATATATTAAAGGAAATTGATGTATTCTATACTGACATGTTTTCATCTCGTGCATCTATTTATCTTGGGAGATTAGCTAAGGAAAAAGGAATTCCTGTTGTGTATAATATGCAGTGTACACCAAGCTTCATGAAGACATGCGGCGTTACCATGGAAGAAATAGAAGAAATGATTAGCCTTTCTACTGTAGTTTCTAGTGGGCGAGAGGGTTATTTTGAAATGACAGGTGAAACAGATTATCATAAGGGATTAGAAAAATTCTTGGAAAAATATTCTGTTCCCCAAGGGGTAATATGTACTGCTGGCGATGAAGGGGCATTATGGCATGATGCTGAGGAATCTATTTACAGAGATGCTTATTCTGTAGAAGCTGTAGATACTACAGGTGCTGGAGATTGTTTCTTGGCAGGATTCATTTATGCCTATTTCTGCAAGGAAATGGATAAACAAGCAACTATTGAGTTTGCTTCTGCATCAGCTGCTTTAAAATGTATGCAAAAAGGGCCAAGAACAGGAGCTACTGTAGAAGATATATTACAGTTCATTCATTCTAATAAATAAATTATGCAGCGAATTGTTAGGCTATCTATAAAATATTGTATCTATAACTGTAGAGATAAACATTATAGAGAAAATATATAGATAAAATATATAGATAAAATATCAGGATAGATATATTTAATTG
>NZ_CABSQO010000073.1:0-9329 GCF_902479755.1 uncultured Tissierella sp.
AGTTATAATAATAAAAAATATTTTTTTATTCTGTAAAATCCCAAAAGCCGCGCCAAAGTTTTCAACATAAGATAATCTAAAGAAATTAGGAATTATATTATAAGAAGCTGAACCCTTTAAATACTTAATAGCAGCAGATTTACTAAGTTGGTCTAATAAAATAATAACGGCAGATAAAATAAATATCAAATTTGATTCCTCCTAGTCATTTAAGTATACATTCTATTTTATATTATTATTATATTAATATCAATAGTTAGGGAGATTAAAAAAAACCTCTGAATAGTATCCAGAGGTTTTTTTAATCTATAAAAAGTTTTCACTTTATTATCTTGTTAACAAGAACTTAGCATATAGAATAAAAGGCTATCTTGTAATGCTTCGATAGAAACTTTTTTTATTTTAAAGTATCATCATAATATTCTTGAGATATATTCTCAACTTCTTCAACTCCATCACCGCCGTCACCATCTTGTTCATCCATAATCCCTAGGTGGTCACCAGTAGTAAATGATGGGTCATCAGGAACCATATTAAATGACGCCACTTTTTGATAGGCATCCTCTCTGTCAAACTCTACCATATCCTCTGTAGTATCACTAAATGAATTGTGTTCTTCATCTATGGGAATAAATTGCCTACTATCCATTCTAGTATCCTGTGTAATTGTAATACTATCAGCACATTCTATACAATTCTTTAAATAAGGTATAAGATCAAGCCTTTCTTCATCGATTTTGTTCTTACATTTCTTACAAAGTCCATAACTACCATCTTTGATATCTTCTAAAGAACTATCTATCTCGTATAAGGTATCTTTCATTCTATTTTTAAATCCATTATCTTGTTCCATCATGAATAATTCAGTACCAATATCAGCAGGATGATTATCATAATTAGATAACTCACTGTAGTACACATCCATGGAACCGTATTCTTCCATATTATTCATATTATCTAATGTTTTTAATAAGTTTTTCTTCTCCTCTAATAATCTTTTCCTAAAATAATGAAGTTTATTTTTATCCATAGCTTCCTCCAATTCTAGCAATGATAAATTATATCTTGATTAATAATATATCCAGTAGAGTAATAAACATTCAAAATTTAATATAGAATAAAATTACATTATTTCAAAATTATTATTATAATTATGCTAACTTTGTATATAAATCCTTAAATCCTTCAAAGTCAAGAGATTGAAATCCGTCCGATAAAGCCTTATCTGGATTTGGGTGTATTTCTACAATTATACCATCTGCCTCTAAAGTTTTTGCAGCCTTTGATGCTGGAAAAACCAATTCTCTTATACCAGTGCCGTGAGATGGATCTACGAATATTGGATAGTCTGTTTTTTCTTTTAATATAGGAACACTCATTAAATCTAAAGTATTTCTCGTATAATCTTCAAATGTTCTAATACCTCTTTCACATAAAATGATTTTTTCATTGCCCTCTATTCTAATGTACTCTGCAGCCATAATCCATTCCTTAATAGTGGCACTCATTCCTCTTTTTAGCATTACTGGCTTATGAGTTTTACCAACTTCTTTTAGCAATGAAAAATTCTGCATATTTCTAGAACCTATCTGAATAATATCAATGTAATTCTGTGATTCTTCTATATCTCTTGGATCCATTATTTCGGAAATTATTTTGAAATTATATTTTGTTTTAATATCATTTAAAATTTTAAATCCTTCTGATCCTAATCCCTGAAAGGAATTAGGGCTAGTCCTTGGTTTAAAAACACCACCTCTTAATATCTTAACTCCTAAATTAGATAGAAATCTACCAATATCCTCCATTTGTTTATAATCCTCTATTGCACAAGGACCTGCAATAATCGTAAAGGAACCATCCCCAATACGTATTTCACTATCTATTTCAACACTTCTAGTCATTTAAATTCCTCCAACTACTTTCAAATTTCCAATTAAAGAAAAAAGAGGCTATTATGCCCCTAAATGGTCAATCTCATCTAAATTTTCATCTATGGATTCTTCGTCAACATCTATCTTTTTAACCTGATTTTTATTCTCATAATCCTTATAGAATTCTTCTAGAGAAATGAGTTGCGCTTTAATAAAAGATTCATATCTAGTTTTAAAAATAAAAATCTCTTTTTTCAAATAGTCATACTCTTTCATTATATTTCTAACTTCATTAAGTGCTTCATTAGTTCTATTCTTAGCCTGAATTTCAGCATCTTCAATTATTAGCTCAGCTTTCTTTCTCGCAGCACTGGTTACATCATCCGCCGTACTCTGAGCAATTACTAATGTACTTTTCAACGTTTCTTCTAGATTATTATACTGTCTAATCTGGTCAGTTAATATCCCAATCTTATCTTTGAGCTCAATATTTTCTCTATATAGCTTTTCATAATCATCATTGATAGCATCTAAATAAGTATCAACTTCTCGTGTATTATAGCCTATTAAAGATTTCTTAAACTCCTTATTTTGTATATCTAGTGGTGTAATCATTTGTCTCACTCCATCTAAATTAATATTCTTATAGTAGCTTTTATTTTCCCCTTTTTACTTAATCCCTCAACAGAGTGAAGAATAGAACGTCCATATCCTCTAATAGAAATTACATCTCCAACTTCCAATTCCTTAGCAGGCTTATCTATAGGTTCCCAGTTAACCTTTACATATCCCGATTTTATTATGTCCATGCTTTCTTGCCTTGATAAATTATAACTAGAGCTAATATATACGTCAAGCCTGTAGGAAGATAAGATTTTATTTATTTCCTTGTATAAAATTTCAACAGAAGATATAGAATTCAAAGATTTTTCTTCTATTCTGACCTTCTTATTTGATACCTTTTCTAGATTGAATAAAAGAAAGTCCCCTATATCCTTTTTTATTACTACATCTGTATAATCTCCATGTACTAAAATATCCCCTATTTTCGACCTCTTTATACCTAAATTAAGTATTGCCCCTAAAAAATCCTTATGAGATAATCCATCTAAATCACCATATATCCTTAAAGCAGTAATTCTCTGCGGAAGATTATCAGGATCGTAATAGCTAGGATAAATAGTTATTATTTGTCTTTCAGCCTGTATAGTTCCACCATTTTCTAAGTAATCTATTTCATCAAATCTATTAAGGATTGATTTCGCTAATAACCTCTCATATGGATCAAGAAAATCTGTAGATTCATAGGAGTGGTTATTCATTACTATCTCAACTTTGTCTATAATTCTTCTCATATCTATAATCTTATCATTGTCTTTTATATGAGAAGTATATTTATCTTTATCAATTTTCATCTTAATACCTATCTATAGTAATATTCTGCCAGCAATACTATATATTATTCTTAAAAAAAGAATGGCTAATAGAGGTGAGAAATCAAAAATACCAATATTTATCCCTAGCTTTGCAATTAATTCTCTCGCGGGTCCAAGTACAGGTTCTGTTAATTCATAAACTAATCGAGTAAAAGGATTTTCACTATGAATATTTAAGAAAGAAAGTACAATCCTAACTACAATTAGTATTTCTATTAAATTAAGTAATATTATAATTGACCTATATAACAGTAACATTTAATATAATCTACTCCTTTTTCTACCAAGAAAATATACCTTTACTTTTAAGTTCATCTTTCAATCCATCAATTTCTACATTACTAGGCGCAAAAATAAAAATGTCTTTTGTAACCTTTTGAATGTTACCTTCCAAGGCATATAGACCGCCACTAATAAAATCAAATATCTGTCTCTTAATATTATTATCTAATTGTTCTAAATTTACAATAACTGTTTTTCTAGATTTCAAATCATCTATTATGCTAGGAGCTTCATCATAGCTAAGAGGTTCATGTACTATAATTTTCATGTTACTATTAGTATGGATGTTTACAACTTTATTATTTAACTTTTTTGTTTTAGTAGGTACTGCCACATCATAATCTTCTTCGTATTCTTCATAATCTTCATTCACTTCTTCATCTTCTAAGTCCTGTACACCTATGAAATACTTAATTTTGTCCATAAAATTACTCATTATATCCCTCCTAATAATTTCTTTTACCGAAAATGGCAGAACCAACTCTAATCATATTGGAGCCCTCTTCGATTGCTAGTTCATAATCATTTGTCATCCCCATGGATAAATAATCCATAGATAAATTCTCATAATTTTTATTTATTATATTCTCTTTTAAATTATACAAAGTTCTAAATACCTTCCTTAAAAGAATCTCATCTGTTGTATTAGGTGCAATTGTCATTAATCCCCTAACTTTAATATTTTTCAAATCTAAAATTTCTTCAATAAAGTATAAAACTTCTTCTACTTTAAGACCAAATTTGCTTTCTTCTTCAGCTACATTAACCTGTACTAAAACGTCTGTTATTATATCACTGTTCTTCGAACGCTTATCTAATTCTTTTGCTAATGATAATCTGTCCAAAGAATGTATTAATCTAGTCTTTCCAATAATATTCTTGACCTTATTGGTTTGTAAGTGTCCTATCATATGATAATTTACTGTATCGCCAATTAAGTCATATTTTTTTTCTAGTTCTTGAACTTTATTTTCGCCTATATTAGAAATGCCAACTCTAATGGTTTCATTTATTCTATCGATATCTATAGTCTTAGTAACAGCTATTAGTTCAACCTTTTCGCCTTCTCTGCCAGATTTTTTTAAAGCTTTTTCTATATTTTCTTCTATCATGATTATGTTACTTTGAATAGATATTTTCATCCCCTCCATCTTAATTAAGTATTTGTCCTTCTTTTATATTAATAGTATTTAAAAATATCTCATCAAATAAAGTAATAGTTTTTACTGGCTGTTTTTCACCTTCTATTGTAATGTTTCCACTATTGTCACCTGTATCAACATAAGTATAATTATCATCTTCCCCAATAATAATAATAGGTCTAAACTTCACTATACCACTTTTGTCCTTAATATATACCCCTTTTATAGAATCTTTATCTACAATTGATTTTGTAGGTATTTTATATCCCTCCTTTTTAGATTTTATAATATCTACCTTAGGAAATCTAATATTATAAAAATCATGTAGCATAGTGTTAAGTCTTACTACAACAACACCTTTTTTATCAGAAGGATTAATAGATACAATTTTGGCCTTAAGCTCACGCTTGTCCTTTTCTAATGTGATTTTAATATTATTTCCAACTTCAAAGCCTTCAATCTGTTTTAAATCTTCTATTTTCATAGCAATATACCATTCAAAATTATCTATGATTTTATAAATAGGTTCACCTACAGTTATAGCTGATTTTGTTTTTATATCCACATCTTTTAATTCCTTTAAAACTAATTTATCATAAGTATAGTTTTCAAAGTCCTTAGGTAAATAATTTTCTTCATAGCCATCCAGTACATAAGATATGATTCCTCCATGGCTAGAATAGTATTTTATATTGTTACTCTTAATTTCTGAATTAATACTATCTCTTTTTGATTTTAAATTTTCAATACTCTGTCCTACTAATGTATTAGAAAAAGAAATGTCTTTATTTTTTTCATCATACAAAGAAAGTTGACTCTTTAATAAATAAATTTCGTCAAAATTGCCTGCAGCAATTGCATTTTGTAATTCATTAACTAAGGAATCCTTCATCTCTATAATTTTTTCTTTTTCATTTAATATAATCTTAGTTTCAATTTCAGACTTTTCTAAAGCAGAAATCGATTCTTCTAGTTGGGAAAGCTCCTCCTTTAGCGATGAAGTATCATTTAAAGAGTTAACACTAGCAACCTCGACACCTGCAGATAACCGTTGTCCCTCCGTAGAAGAAGTTTGTAAGTCACCATTACTAGTTGATCTAACCACTGTCTCATTTTTTATCACAAAGCCTTGAGTAGAAAGTTTTTCTATCAAAGTCCCCTTTTCAGGTAATATTGTTTTTGCATTGCTTGCAAGTAAAGAAGGAACTGCCCTAAATATTAAATATATAAGAACAAATGATATAGTTGCAGTACGAAAAACTCTTCTTTTCCTTCTGTTTTTTTCTCTTTTCTCATAAGACATATATTTCACCCTTAATTAAAAAACTTTCCATATTTGCTTACTACCTTAAATTTTAAAATATTGTCAATTGCGAAAAGTTTTATTTCATCTCTATGTGTAACCATTAATATGGATTTATCCTTTTTCTTCGCTCCTAAAAGTATTCCATTATACTTCTTATTTTCTTTTGTAACAACCCTAATCTCATCTCCGGCCTTTACTCTTAATCCATCTAAAATAAATTCTTTCATATCTGCCTCACTTAAATGTTCTTGTGTAACTACTTTTTTATCAATTATTATTATATTATTTTTTAGATAGATTTTTTCTTTTAATATTACAAATATATATCCAAATATACTTGCTATAAATAGTAATACTAGCATGATTTGTAAATAATATAACAATCCTACACCTCCAAAATATTAAACATATTAATAGTATAACATAACTATATGCTGTTTTAAACTACTTTACGAAATCAAATTATGAATATTAAGTACTGATTTTTTATGTATTTTTATGTAATTCTATGTAAATGGATGTTGAATATAGAAGTTTTAGTAATATATTTGCAATATAAGAAGTTTTAGAGTATAATAAAAATGTTATCTCTAAAATAATATTTATTATAATAAAATATAGCGGGATGTGGCGCAGTTTGGTAGCGTACAAGTCTGGGGGACTTGGGGCCGCTGGTTCAAATCCAGTCATCCCGACCATTTTACGTCTTGGTATACCTTTGTAACCTTGCAAAATATACATTTATTTTTTTCTGAATTGTGTATATTTGGATATAATTTATTAAAATTGGCTCGAATAGTTCGCAAACTGTCATGTAAATATTAATAATTTTCAACAAAAAAATAGGACCTTAATGGTCCTTTCTATTTTATAAAATAACTATCGATTTAATTTTTATTTAATACTTTTAATGCTCTAGGAGAGTTTCCTTTTCTCTCTACAAATCCTTTTGATTCTAGATTTTTTAAATATTTATGTACTGTGCTAGGAGAGCTAAGTCCTATTATCTGACATATGTCTCTAACGCTAGGAGCATATCCATTCTCCTTTACATAATCTAATATTATATTTAATACCTGTGATTCTCTTTCAGTTAGCATATAAATCCCCCCTTTACTTGATTATATATGAACGTCAGTTCTGTGTAAAGGAGGAATTTGTCAATTTATGATGAAATAGGTTATATTATTAGTTTTGATTATTATATTATTTTTAGAAAAACTATATATCTTTTTTAATTTTTTTATTTATTTTATTTCATATTGATATAGTTAAATTATTTATTAGATAATGTTGCTTTATCTTTTAATAATTATACTGTGTAATATCTGTGGCATATGATATTAACTTTTATCTTCAATTATTTTCCATTATATTTAATTTTGTTTAACACATCCTAATATGCAGGAGGTGCTAATTTTGTCTGAGATACAAGAATTACTTAAAGATATAGATACATTAAAGAAGAACTTAAATGAATTAATTGAGAAGAAAAATTTCAATCTACAGGATTCAGAAATCATTAAAGCTAGTCAAGAACTTAATATTGCTATTAGTAAGTATAATGATCTAATTGTTAAAAAGCTGTAATTATACTATTTATACAAGAGAAAGCCTTAGATTATTCCAAGGCTTTCTCTTGTATAATATTAAGTTCCTTTACTGCCGCCTCAATCATCATATCTAAATCTTCTACAGATATACTTATACCATGACTATTCAAATAATTAATAACATATTCCTTCTTTTGATTTCCAGTTTTAGATCCGTAAATCTGTTCCGCTGCCTGAACTGCAAGAGTAACTAAAAAATAAACGTTCTCTCTTTGCTCTCTTGTGGTCTTGGATTTAAGATAAGGCACTAACACATAAGTTATAATGGTACATAATAATCCAATTAAAGCTAATATTATCTTAATCATCCCTTCATTCATCTTTACCAAATCCCTCCTTAAAAATATCAACTATTTTTATACCTGTCATGGCAATGAGCTCTGTTTCAGTAAATTTAAACCATTTTTCTATAAGTATAGAAGGTTCTGAGCCAGTCTTATAATATAAGAAAACTATAGTAGTAGTAAATAAGATATTCATTACAATTATTAATGTTACTATTCTTTTGGAAAACTTTGTTTTGATTTATTTTTTTCTTCTAGAACTAATATTTTCTTTATCTTATCTAATTCATCTGTAGACAAAGTATTCATGCCATTACCACTGATTTATCTTCACTTGGATTATATTTTATATCTCCATCATTCCACCAAAGAAAAGATTTAGTAAGTCCTATACAATCTACAACTCTCTTATTCATTTTTCTTTAATAAAAATTCTTGCAATTTAACTTTACTTGGATACTGTTTTAACTTCTGCTGTAATAAGGGCTCTGTTAATACAGTACTAAATGTACCATAAACATAGCCCCATCTCTCTTTTTCTGCCATTTTGCAATGCTCTACTAATTTAATATTATACAATATATCATCTCCTACAATAACTTACCTATTAAAAAACCTAATATTATTGTAATAACTCCACCTATAATTAATTTCTTATAATATTGAAGATCAGATGAAGGGGTTTTTTTGATCTCATCTAAATCATCTCTAATGATTTTCACATCTTCTTTTGTTTCTCTCATCTGCTCCACAAGTCTAGTTATATTTGTAGATAATTCTAATATAGTATTTTGTATATTTTTCAGATTATCTATCTCTTTAAATATTGTCTTATTTTCTGCTCTTAATGTGGCTATTTCTCCCTCTTTAGTACATTTGCATTCTTCCATATTCTACCTCCAAATCTGCATTTCAATTCAAAGTCACTTTTTATAAATTAATTTCATCAATTACAACCCTATCTGTATTTCCCCTTTCATTTATACTTCTACATAATGAGCCAAATCAAAATTTAACTATGCCATTTCTGGTATTCCTCCCGAAGTAATTGTAATTTTATCTCCACTTCATACAAATCCATAACAAACTAATTTATTCATAGTTTCTAAATCTCTTTAGGCACCCTTTAACTCCATCCCCTTTGTCTAATCCTCCTCCCCTTTCTACAATAGCTATCAGATTTCATTAAATTTTCTATACTATCCCCTATCTTGATTTCTTTCTTTCCCTTATCTATATCTTTCTTATCTGTCTGCATTAATTTGTTGTATGCATCTATATCTGTTTGTCTTATATATTCTCCTATAATCATGACTCTGCCTCCTTTAATTTAACTACGTTTTGTAAACTTAAATGAAAATTGAGGACTCCAACCTCTGTATGGTACAATGT
>NZ_CABSQO010000074.1:0-8653 GCF_902479755.1 uncultured Tissierella sp.
CCCTGGCCCACGCCTTAGAAGGGCGTTGCTCTATCCAGCTGAGCTAAAAACGCATGTTACTTTGTTACCTTTTGCTTCTGCAACGTAAATTATTTTATATCATTGAATATAATCTTGTCAATAACTTTTTACTAAAATATTAGTTTATACTGAAAATAGTATGACAAAAGTTATTATATCATCAAACTCTTCACATTAATTTATTCATTATTTCCTAAATAATATATAAATAGCGTATCACATTTACATCTTCATTTTAAAAGATTAATATATGCATCCTCATCACTTTTACCTTCACTTACTATTTATATTTACAATTAAAGCGTAGGTCATAATCCCTACGCTTTATTAATGTCATGTATATTACAATTATATAAGAAATTTACTACTATTGTATTTGATTTTCTTTTATTATAAAATTATAGTTGCTTATTTATTTTTATTATTTAGATATTCTAAGTAATAAATCACTATTGTCAGCTTAGGATTTGTTGGAGCATTTCCTAAGCTATTTTCTCATTTAATATCTATTAGCACTTCCACATACTTCAATCTTATGTTTAACTATTTCTTTCATAGCTTCTTTACCTGGTGTCATATATTTTCTCGGATCACTTTCTTTTGAGTTTTCATTAAAGAATTTTTTTACTGCATCAGCAAAGGGAATCTTTAAGTCTGTTGCAACATTTACTTTACATATCCCAAGAGAAATAGCTTCTTTAACTAATTCATCAGGAACATCAGAAGCTCCATGTAAAACCAACGGAATGCTCACTTTACTTCTTATTTCTTTCAATCTTTCAAAATCAAGCTTTGGCTCTCCTTTATATAATCCATGTGCAGTTCCTATTGCTATTGCCAATGAATCAACATTTGTTTTATCAACAAATTCTGCTGCATCATCCGGATTAGTATACATTGCATCTTTCTCATCAACTACTAAATCATCTTCTTTTCCACCAAGTTTTCCAAGTTCAGCTTCTACAACCGCATCATATCTGTGTGCATATTCTACAACATCTTTAACAATTGATATATTTTCTTCAAAAGGCTTTTTCGAAGCGTCTATCATACATGATTTAAATCCTATATCAATATCCCTCTTTATTGCCTCTACATCTTCAAAATGATCTAAATGTATAGCTATTGGAATATCATATTTATTTGCCGCTACTTCAGCCATAGCTTTAATATAATCAGGCCCAGCATAATCCTCTATTGTTGAAGGTGTTCCTGCTATAATTACAGGCGATTTCATTTCCATAGCTGTTTCAGCTACCACTTGTAATGTTTCCATATTGTGAATATTAAACGCAGGTACTGCATAACCTTCACGTTGTGCTTTTAAAAGCATTTCTCTTGTTGATAATATCATTGTAAATTGCTCCCTTCTTACTAGAATTTATAATTTTTAATAAATTTAAATTCCATCATCAAGATTATCATCCTCATGTTGTTTTTCTTTTAGTTCAAAAATATTTATTCCTTTAGTACCAGCTTCTGTTGCTGTTTTTATTAAATCTTTCAGTTCCACATTATCTCTTCCAAGTACTACTTCTAATAGCATAGGTATGTTAGTTCCAGATATAACTTCTATGTTTTTATCAGTTAATTCTTGTTTTAAAAGAACCGAATTTGTAAATGGAGATCCTCCAGCTAAATCAGTTAATATAAAAACCTCATCTTCAAAGTTATTTATAGCTTCCTTAATATTGTTTTTTAATTCATCAGATCCTTGTCCATCTATAAAATCTATGCCCACAACATTTTCTTGTTCACCTGCGATTAATTTCAATGTGCTCAATAAACCTGAAGCAAAATTTCCATGACCTGATACTATTATTCCTACCATATGTGTTAACTCCTTATTCTATTTATATTGATGAATTACAACACCTTTAACAACTCTATTCACAGTTCCATCGGGTCTTGGATTATCTGGAGATATATTAAGTTTTAGTGAACTTAAATATCCAAACATTTGACCAAATATCATATAATTAAAAATTTTATATATATTAGGTATAGTTTTTCCATTTACACATATATAGTTGCTACAATTTTCTTTCATAATTTCATCATTTTCATAGGTAATTACTGCAAGTTTATGATTTCCTAAATCATTATGAATTTCTTTTATCAAATCAATATCATATAATTTTGTATATTCTTCATTTGTAGCCATAATTATCACTAAGGTTTTATCATTAATTATTGATTTAGGTCCATGTCTAAATCCCAATACTGATTCACATATTGTAGTTACTTGTCCACTTGTAAGTTCAAGATTTTTTAATGCCATCTCCTGACATAATCCTTTAAGTGTTCCAGAACCTAAATACACAACTCTTTCTGCTTCATAATCAACCAATTGCTTTATTTCAGACCATCTATTATCTAATATTTCTTCTGCTTGTGATGAAACTATTTCCACAAATTCTTTATTTTTTTCTATATTTTCTATATCAAAAATAAGCAATGTTGCAAGTGTCATACAACTAAAAGAACTTGTCATCGCAAAACTCTTATCATTAGATTTTTCAGGCATTAAAACCAACATGTTTTTCTCATTATTTACACATCTTTTAGCTAAATCTCCATCTTTGTTGCATGTTATTACAATTTGAGTTATATCATCAACATTATTTTCAAATAAATCATATGCACCTATACTTTCTGGAGAATTCCCTGATCTAGCATAAGAAACTAATATTGTTTTAACATTTTTTTCTATATATTCATTTGGATTTGATACTATATCTGTTGTTGCAATTGCCTCAACCTTAGCTTCTAATTTTTTATTTAATTCTAAAGCAACTGTATCGCCAACATAATCAGATGTTCCTGCTCCAGTTAATACAATTCTTGTATTCTTATCTACATTTTTATTTATAAATCTTTGTATAGATTCTTTTTGATCTAATATTAATTTATAAGTTTCCCTCCAGAGTTCTGGCTGCTGTCTTATTTCTGTTGCTGTAAATATAGCTTTTATTTTTTCTAGTTCTTCTAAGCTTTTTCCAAAAATCATATTTATTCTCCTTACCTTTAATTTATAAGTTATAATTTAAACACATATAAAAATTACAACTTATAAATTTATTAATTCTTTATTTATATTTTCCTATTTCTTCATTCAATATTGTCAGAATCATTTATTAAGCAAACTCTATATTTAAATTTATCTCCTCTAGTAATACTTACTGTATATTCAATTATTTGTTGATTTTCATAGGTAAGTCTCTCTACTTTTAAAGCACATTCCCCTTCTTTTATCTTTAAATATATACTTTCAAGTTTGTTTACTAAAATTGGTCTAAACAATTCTTCTGCATATGTTATTTTGGTATGATAATTTTTATTGAAAACATCATACATAGAACTTTCTTCTAGCATCTTCTTATTTAAATCTTCAAATCTCTTATACGGAAGATACGATATCTCATATATCATAGGTATTGAATCAGCTAATCTAATTCTAGCTATTTTGTATACCAAATCATTTTCCTTTAATTTTAATTTCGATGCTATTTTTTCATCTACCTCCACAATTTCAAATGTTAATATTTCTGTAGTTGGAATCTTTCCTTTCTTTCTCATATCTTCAGAGAAAGAATAAAATTTCGTTAAATTTTGTTCCATTGTTCGTTCACAAACAAAATTTCCTTTACCTTGAATTTTATATATATATCCATTCTTTTGAAGGTAATCAAGAGCCTGCCTAACAGTTACTCTACTTAAAGAATACTGCTTGCTAATCTCTCTTTCTGTATCTAATTTGTCATTTTCATTCATATTTTTTTCAATATTTTCAATAAAAATATCAGCTAATTGTATATATAATGGTATTTTTGAATTCTTATCTATTTTTTCTTTCATGGTATGGTCACGCTCCAATTCTTTAATATATTTCCTACTTTCTCATATCATTGTATAGTAATAAATATATCATTTTTCTAAGTTTTAAATCAATACCAATTTTGCAGCTCAACCATACCAATCCAAGATAGTATTTTATAATATAGCGAATCCTGTAAATTGTTGAATTGCTTTAGCTAGTATTCCCATAACAACTGTAATTGTTATTAACTTAACTGGTGAATATCCCTTCTTTAATAGCTTATACATTAATAATGTATATCCAAGTGCTAGCATGTTAGGCATTACAGCATCTAAAACACCTTCTTGAACCTTAACAGCTGAATCTCCAACTGCTGAACCAACTGCAATTACCATTGTAGTTTTTAACTTTACCATTGAAGCTATTAGACCACCAACAACTGTTAAACCAACAATTGATGCTGCATGCGAAATTTTCTTTGTTTGCTCTTTTAGTGTAGCTATTGCATTAACACCGGTATTATATCCATATTTCATTAAGAAAAATCTTAAGAAAAAGTGTAATGAATTAAATAAGATTAAGAATACAAATGGCCCTGCTATATTTCCTTCCATAGCAATTGAAGCACCAATACCTACACATATAGGAAGCGCAGTTAGCCAAAATAATGCATCACCTATACCACCAAGTGGTCCCATTGTAGCTACCTTTACAGCTCTTATTGTATTTCTATCCTCTTTATTTTCTTCCATTGCAAGTATTAAACCCATTATGAAATTAACTAAAAATGGATGTGTGTTAAAAAACTCCATATTATCTTTCATTGAATTAGAAAGATCCTCTTTATTTTTATGAATCTTTTTTAAACCTGGTAATAGTCCATACAACCAACCACAAGCTTGCATTCTTTCATAATTAAATGATGCTTGCAAAAGTAGCGAACGCCATACCATCTTGTTTAAATCACCTTTAGTAATAACCTTTTCCTTTGAAGGGTCTTTATAAGTATTAGATTCCATCATCATATACCTCCTCTACCACTTTTTCTTTTGAATTACTATTACTTTTTGAAAAATAATCATATAAAGCAATACATACTCCCAATAATGCAAGTCCTAAAATCGGTAAGTTGAAATATGTTACTAATAAAAATCCTAAAATCATAAATGCAATATATTCTTTCTTTAACATTATCTTTAACAACATTGCAAAACCTATTGCTGGCATTACTCCACCGGCTACTGATAATCCATCAATTATCCATGTTGGTATTGCACCTACAATTGCTGCTGCCTTATCGGCACCTAATAATATTGGTAAGAAAGCTATAGTAAAATAGAATACAAATAGTACTACTAGTCCCAAATAATTTATTCTTTCAATTCCAGCTGTATCAGCTTCTTCACAATACTTGTCCGCTTTATGCATAAAGAAAGAAAAAGCAGTAAATAGTAATGTTATTGCAGCTTGAACTGCTACAGCAAATGGTACAGCTATACCAATAGCTGCTTGAGCATCTAATTTACCTAATATAGCTATACTAGTTCCTATAATTCCTCCTATAACAACATTTGGTGGCTGAGCTCCTGCAAGTGGTACCATACCCATCCAAACAAGTTCAAGTGATGCTCCAACTATAAGTCCAGTTTTCATATCTCCTAAAATTAATCCTACTACAAGTCCTGTTACTATTGGTCTATGAATATGTGTTAGTCCGTCAAACATATCCACACCTGCTATACCAGCCCATATACCTATTAATAGTGCTTGTACAAACATAAAGTTTCCTCCTTAAAATTAATTTTCATTTTTAAATATGTTTATAAATATCTTCGTCAATATTTTCGTCTGGTACTCTTCTTATTTCTAATGCTATTCCTAGTTGTTTTAATTTCCTAAATGCTTCTTTATCATTCTCATCAATTGAAACTGTTGATGAAATTTGTTCCTTACCTTCTGAAAAATGCATGTTTCCTATATTTATCTTGTCCATTGGTACATTGCCTTCCGCTAACCTTAAAGCATCTTGTGGATTTCTTACCACTAGAAAAATCTTTTGTCTTGGTGATGCCTTATGAATCACATCAATTGTCTTTTGTATAGAAAAAAATCTAATTCCTATGGCATCTGGTATTACCATTTCCATTAAGTTTTGTTGTACCGAATCTTTAGAAACTTCATCATTTGCAACTACAATTAAATTAGCACCTAAATGATTCACCCAAGTTACTCCTACTTGTCCATGTACAAGTCGATTATCAATTCTTGTTAATAAAATATTAGGCATAAAACCATTCCCTTCTTTCATTTTGGTATTAACCAATTTACAAGTTAATTTTATATCCCTTTTTATTAAATGTCAACCTTTTCATAAATTTTTTTATATTTTTTTCATTTAGTCATAATCTAATATTACCGTTACATAACTGTATTTACTTGATTTTTAATCATATCTAAATATTTTCTTCATCTTATTTATAAAATTTGATTTTTTTCTTGAAAACATCATTGTACATGTTTTATAATAAAAATATACAATTGGATAATACCAATACTATTATTTAAATATATATAATTGGAGTGATATAACATGTTAATAAAAAATTGTAAAATAATTAAACTAGATCATATCGAATTAGGGTCTGTTCTTATTAAAGATGGAAAAATACAAGAATTAAATCCAAAAAATTGTGAATTTGATGAAGTTATTGATGCAAATGGCTTATTCCTGTCACCAGGATTTATAGATATACACATTCACGGTGCTGGAGGATATGATACAATGGACGGAACTGTTGACGCTATTGATTCCATATCAAAAACAATAGTCAAACATGGTACAACTTCTTTTCTTCCAACAACAATGACAGTTTCTATTGAAGACATAAACAAATCAATGCGTTCAATAAAGAAATTAAAAGAAAATGGAACTTCTGGTGCCCAAGTACTAGGTGCCCATTTAGAAGGACCTTTTATAAACCCATCTGCAATAGGTGCTCAAAATCCAAAATATCTCCAAACCCCATCTATAGATATATTTAACAAAATGACCGCTGACTGTGAAGATGCTGTTGTATCAATAACATTAGCACCAGAATTAGACGGAAGCTTAGATCTTATCAAATATTTATCTCATAAAAATATTAATTGCTCATTAGGACATACAAAAGCTACATATGAAGAAACAATAAAAGCCATAGATGTAGGTGCGAACCATTGTACCCACCTTTATAATGCAATGCCACCATTCAATCATAGATTCCCAGGAATTATAGGTGCACTATTTGATAATGATAAAATAACAATAGAAACAATTTCAGATGGAATTCATATTTCTTATCCAGCATTAAGAATTGCTTACAAACAAAAAGGCTCTGACCAGTCTATTTTAGTAACAGATGCTATGATGGCTTGCTGTATGCCAGATGGTAATTATACACTTGGAGGACAAGATGTAATAGTTAAAGATAATGCTGCAAGAATAAAAACAGGATCATTAGCTGGATCAGTTTTAACACTAGATAGAGCTATAAAGAATGTTTATAACAACTGCAATATGCCTTTATATGAAGTTGTTAAAATGGCTACTTACAACCCAGCTAAATATTGTAATGTATCAGATCATAAAGGACTAATAAAAGAAGGATACGACGCAGACTTAGTATTATTCGATGAAAATATAGATGTTAAACAAGTATTTATTAATGGGAAATCTATTTTTAATGCATAAAAAATAGAGATATGCAGATTATTTCTGCATATCTCTATTTTATTAATTCTATATAATTCTCTGGTAATTCATTATCTGATAACAAATAAGCTAACAATGCAGCTCCATGCCACGGTTTAAGCTTCGGTTCTATTAATTCACAATCTATATTATTATTTTTCAACATTTCTTTTAAAGGATTTAGTATAAAATCTCCAGATTTAAATACTCCACCACTATAAGACACTAAAAACCCATCAGCTAAATTTAATTCCTTCTTAAGTACTTTAATATGAAAAAATAATTCTTTAGCTGCCTCTTTGAATATATTTATACAAACATCACATCCAGCAGCTGCTGCTAGGTAAGCTATTTCTGAAAATTTAGCTATATGGGTTCTAGAAAACTTAAGCCTATTAAATACTATATCAACAATTTCAAAATATTCTTTAATATCATATTTTTCTTCTAATATATCAACTAAGACAGTCTTTTCCCTTCTCCCATCTTTCTGCTTTGTATATTCATTTAATACCTTTAGTCCAATCCAATATGCACTTGCGTCATCACCAATGCCTGGTCCCCATCCACCGCATCTAGCTTCATTTCCTTCTTTATTTCTTCCATACGCTATACTTCCTGTTCCAGCAACAATATTTACCCCCTCTCTGCAGCCTGTTCCAGCAGCCCATCCAACAACAGAATCATTTCCAATAGAATAATTAATTCCATTAAAAACTTCATTAACTGAATCATCAATATCTTCAATATCACTTTTACTTTCCCCATATCCAGGTATACCTAAAAATGCATATTCAATTTCGCTCTTATTTATACTACTCTTTTCACAAATCAATTGTAAATTTTCATTTAAAACCTGTATTAATTTTTCTTTTCCTATTTGATGAATATGTGTTGTACCACTTTCTATTTCTTCTATAACTTTTAATTCTTTGTCTATTAATAAATATTTAGTTTTAGTTCCTCCACCATCTACGCCTAAAAAATACATAATTATACCCCTTTCTTTTCTTCAATAAAAAGGGGGTGTATCAAATTGAAATTTTTTAAATTCAATTTGATACAGCCTATTCTTATAAACG
>NZ_CABSQO010000075.1:0-8308 GCF_902479755.1 uncultured Tissierella sp.
ATTTATTTCTTTAAGAATAATTAAAGGGGTTCTTCCTAATAATAGAGCTAGGAGGGATGATATATGAAGAAAAATAAGAAGAAAGATAAAATTGAAACTTTAGAGGATAAGTTAAAATATGAGATAGCTGAGGAACTGGGATTAACACAGAAAATCAAAGAAGTAGGTTGGGCTGGATTAACTGCTAAGGAATCTGGTAGAATAGGCGGATTAATGACTGTAAGAAAAAGAGAAATGAATAAGAAATCTGAATAATTAGTAAAAGGGGGAATAGTTATGGATATCTACAATAAGTTTGCTAGTATCTATGATGAATTGATGATGGACTTTAACTATGAAGATTGGTTTAATTATATAGAAGACATATTTAAGAAATATAATAAGACGCCTAGGAAGATTATTGAGATGGCTTGTGGGACAGGAAACCTTTCTTATTATTTAGCGAAGAAAGGCTATAATTTAACTTGTTTTGACTTATCAGAGAATATGCTGTCTCAAGCTTATGGAAAGCTTAGGAAGTTTAAAAATGTAAAGTTAATAAAACAGAATATGATTGATTTTAATTTAAAAGAATCATTTGACTCTATTATTTCCATATGTGATAGTATAAACTATATTACTAGAAAAGAAGATTTACTTCAAACTTTTAAAAATGTCTGGAATCATTTAGAAGATGATGGTATATTTATATTTGATATAAACTCTTTTTATAAACTAAAATATATTATAGGAAATAATACCTTTGTAGAAGATAGAGAAGATGTATTCTATACTTGGCAGAATTATTATGATGAGAATAAAAATATTTGTGAATTCTATTTAACTTTCTTCTTTAGTGAAGACGGGGAAATATATGAAAGATTTGATGAGGAACATAAAGAAAGAGCTTATGAACTAGATGAAATAGTAGAACTACTTAAAAAAGCAGGATTTAGAGATGTAGATTATTTTCAAGCATTTCAGTTTGAAAGACCAGTAGAAAAAACTGAGAGGATAAACTTTGTAGCAATAAAATGATAAATATAGGTTTCAGGAGTGATTAGGATGAAAGATTATTTGATAAGAGGTATAGATAAAACAGGAAATATCCGAATATTTGTAGCAACCACAACAAACATGGTTGAGGAGGCAAGAAATAATCATAATACATCACCTACAGCTACAGCAGCGTTAGGAAGGGCTTTAACAGCTGGATCTATGATGGGTGTGATGATGAAAAATGAAAAAGACAGACTTACATTAAAAATTTCTGGAGATGGACCTATTGGGACTATTATGATAGTAGCCAATAATAAGGTTGAGATTAAAGGATATGTAGACCATCCTTATGCAGATGTACCTAGTAGAGACGATGGAAAGTTAGATGTAGGTAGACTTGTAGGGTCTAATGGTACTATTACCACTATTATGGACTTAGGATTAAAAGAGCCTTATATAGGACAGGCCAATTTAGTATCAGGAGAAATTGCAGAGGATTTGGCAACGTATTATGTAATATCAGAGCAGCAGCCATCTGCTATTGGTCTAGGAGTATTAGTTGACAAAGATATATCAGTTAAAGCAGCAGGTGGATATATAATTCAATTATTACCTGATGTATCAGATGAAGATATAACTAAAATTGAGGAAGCAATATCAAAAACACCTCCAATATCCTCTTTAATAGATAAAGGGTTAACACCAGAAGATATAATGTATGAGTTGCTAAGAGAATTTGAAATGGAAATATTAGATAGAGTAGATATTAATTATAGATGTGATTGTTCTAGGGAAAGGATAGAAGAGGTGCTTCTTAGCATAGGAAAAAAAGAAATAGAGGCTATGATTGAAGAAGATGGAAAAGGAGAAGTAGTGTGTCATTTCTGCAATACAAAATATCATTTTTCAAAAGAAGAATTAGAAAAATTAATAGTTGACAAATAGAGGAAATTCATATATACTAGATATTGTTCTGTTTGCCAAGGCAAACGTGATGCTCAGATAGTTCAGTCGGTATAAGCAGGGCACCAAAACGGCAAATTTCTGTTTTGTGTGCATCGCTTAATCCTTGATTGGTATATCTGGTCGAAGAAGTAAATAACTTTTACTAACAAAGTAAAGCATGATGCCCGGATAGCTCAGTCGGTAGAGCAGTAGACTGAAAATCTACGTGTCGCTGGTTCGATTCCGGCTCCGGGCACCAATATGTTCTAGGTAAATAAGCCCATGATTGCTAACAGAAATTGAATTGTAATATTTAATCAAAAAATAAAATTAAGTATTGACATTTTCTGTGAATCTATGCTATTATAATAAGGCAGCGAAACATGCTAGAATGTAAGATTGTACTAGATAACATGCGGAAATGGCTCAGTGGTAGAGCATCGCCTTGCCAAGGCGAGGGTCGCGAGTTCGAATCTCGTTTTCCGCTCCATAATGAGTAGCCCTAATTAATTAGGGCTATATATATGGCGCCATAGCCAAGTGGTAAGGCAGAGGTCTGCAAAACCTTTACTCCCCAGTTCAAATCTGGGTGGCGCCTCCAAAAACACATACTTGTAGGACTTAGGAAAACGGACGAAAATTAAAAAACGTCCAAAAACTGTCCAACATGAAAAAGATAACCTCCCTGGTCAGAGGGAGGTTATTTGTATAAAGATCGTTTTTTAGAATCTATCGCTTGATCAAATAGTCGAGCGGTAGATTTTTTTATTTCTTCAGTAACGTGGATATAAATATCATCTGTAGTTGATACTCTTGAATGTCTTAGTCTTTTAGATATTTCTTGACTATCAGCTCCAACTCTATAAACCATAGTTGCGTGGGAATGTCTGAGTCCATGAAAAGTAATCCTATCGATCCTTTTCTCCTCTAAAAATTGTTTGGCAAATTTTGTAAAAGCTTTTGAAATATAAGTAGGTCTAATCGGCCTACCATCTGGCCAAGAACATAACCATCTTTTAATGTTATAGTTTCTTTAGACATTTTTAGATAGAGTTCATTTATTATTTTAGTATTTAATTTATCAAGCCTAACTTTTCCTAAATTTGCTTTTATACAGTCTTTGTACCTCTTAACTGTATTATAAGTCTTCTTACCATCGATAAAGGTTTCAAACTAATCATCTAAGAATGAAGAGAAGGTTATATTTCCTTTTGCACTTATATTTCCTTTTGCACTTAAATTTCCTTCCTCAACTAAAGAGCAATAGGAGTGAGGAGGGTGATCAATCGATTTATATAAACACTTTGGTAAAAGAAAGAAGGAAATCAAGAGATGTACAGCATAGCAAATGTGTTTTATGAGATGGGGACGAAGGAAGAAAAAAAGATTTATACAAGTAAAAAAACAAAGAAAATCGGGGACAAGCCCCGATTAGTGTGATAATTTAACATTTTTTACCGAAGAAGCCACCAAGTAAATCATCACCACAGAAAATAATTACTAGTAATAGAAAGAAGAATAGCAGTGAACTATCATTCTTACCACAACCTCTGTCCCTATCACAATCTCTTCTACCGCCTATGAATTCATCCATAAAGATACCCCCTATTTAATATTCGGTTTAAGTAAAGAACCTAATACTAACATATGAAAAGTAGTGATGAAGTGTTATTAATTAATAAATTAAAAGAAGGAGATACAGATGAAAGCATTAAAGCTATGGAAAAAGCTAATTACAGGGACATTACTTAAAGAATATGTAGCAAATAGTATTTTGAAATAATGAGAATATCTATAGCTTTTGATGATAAAGAAACAAAGGAAGAGACAAGATTTCCTTTAAGTAATATCCAACCACATCAAATGGAATTTATAGAAAATTGGTACAAGCATAGAAGAATATAAGGAGCATGAAGATACAATAAAAGTTATGTAGGAGAATAAAAATCATGAGGACCATGAGGATAGAAGGCATAAGGATAAATGCACCTATAGAGTAGAGGATATTATTCCCACACAGGTAAAGAAAAGACTATATGAGATGGTGAGCTAAAGGCGGGAGATATAAATATTAAGAAATAAGATGTAGTAAATGTGGCAAGTTATTACTTTGGGCAGAAGGCAAAGGTGAAATAATATGTAAGAGATGCAAGACTAAGAAGAAATATGATACCGATAGTTGATATTAATAGTTTATAAAATAAGCATTTTTCCACATACTATTAAAGATGATTTTTAATAAAACAATAAATGGGAGAGTGTTAAAAGTGGGTAATAAAATAGTGGAAGGATTATCGGCAATGACAGCAACATCACAGGAAGTAACTCCAGATATATTGTTAATGGATTTTACAATTGTTAATGCTTGTTTAGTTGGAAATAAAGAAAATGAATGGATAGTTGTAGATACAGGTCTTGAAAACTCAGCAGATTTTATATTGCAATGTGTTCAGAAGAGGTTTGGTAAGAATAGCCGACCACAAGCAATTATTCTTACTCATGGACATTTTGACCATGTCGGATCAGTTATTAAATTATCCGAATTATGGGATGTTCCAGTATATATTCATGAATTAGAAATGCCCTATGTAACAGGAAAAAAGGATTATCCTTTAGGGGACCCTACTGTGGATGAAGGTCTAGTGGCAAAAATGTCACCAACATTTCCGCATACAAGTATCGATTTAGGTTTTCGTGCTGTAGCCCTTCCTACTGATGGTAGTGTACCTGGTATCACTGGCTGGAAGTGGATACACACACCAGGTCATACTGAAGGGCATGTCTCATTATTTCATGAAAAAGACCGTATACTTATTGTTGGAGATGCTTTTTGTACGACAAAACAAGAATCCTTATCATCTGTAATAACACATAAAGAACAAATAAGTGGTCCTCCAAAATATTTAACAACGGATTGGAAGGCAGCAGAAAACTCAGTAAGAATTCTTGCGGATTTAAAACCTTCATTGGCAATAGCAAGTCACGGAAAACCTATTGAAGGTGAAGAACTTATACAACACCTAGAAGTATTAGTAAAGGATTTTGATGCAATTGCTAAACCTGAACAAGGTCGTTTTGTAACTAAGCAATAGTAAATAAGAGAAAACATACAATAAATATTATATACTTTATACATTAAATTAAAAAGATAGAGACTTTAGAAGCCCAAGGAGAAATTAAATCCTTGAGCTTTTTCTTTTTTAGGGGGGAGGACATGCAGGATATACAGAGAGAATTAAATAATCTTAGAAGTGAACTTAATAAAGCTATTATAATTATAAAAGAAAGAGGGAAGAATAAGACAATAGCAGAAAGAGATTATAGAGTAGGATTAGCAAAAGAAATATTACTGCTTAGAAGTTCAGGAATACCAGTCATAACAATATCTGATTCGTGTAGGGGGAATGAGAAGATAGCAGAATTAAAAATGAATAGGGATATAGCTGAAACTATATATGAATTAAATATATAATTTATATATAGTACCAAGCTTAGTATAGATATAGTTATGAAGCAGATAGAGGCGGGGAGTAGGGAAGTATGAATAAAGAGCAATTATCACAGTTTAAATATCTAAAAAGCGAAATAGAAATATTAGAAAACAGATATCAGAATTAGATTGTACATACACAAAAGACAATGAAAAAGGATCTGATAATGAACTTCTTTATAGTTTACAATTGCAGGGTAGGATTATGAAACTTATTACAATAAACTAGATAGATTTCAGAGAAAGCTTAATAGAAGAGTAGAGGAATTAATTGATTTAGTAGAGGAAACTAATATAGTATTATAGAAATCTATTCTAAAACCATGTGTTAAAATTAAATAAGGATTTACATTAAATCTCACCAGCTTCTTGCTAATGAAGTAAATCATGATGAGAATGAGTTAAAATATATAACTTGTTCCTATCATGGAAAATATAGAAAGATTATAGTTACTGGTGCGTAGACGCTGTGGTAATAAAGAGTGTTTATTGCATTCATAGGATTAAGTTATGAAAAGAGAATATGGTGAGAGGTGTACTTTTCATTTCTATATTAAACAGTAAAGAGACCTTCCTAGAGGGTCTCTTTATATATTGGAATATGCTTTTTATCAAGAGAAAATGGGTGATAAGCTATTAGCAAAGCATGTCTAACGCTTAATACTATTATATTAAATTAATTAAAAAAGGTGAAATAAATATTTATTATTTAGAATGAAAGTTAATTTTACAAGTGAATTGCAGAGGAAAATAGAATAAAAAAATAAAAAGCTTTGGAGTATTCCAAGGCTTTTTAAAAAAACAAAAGAGTAGCCACATTTTATCAGTTTCTACTTTTACAAACAATTAGATTCTATCTGATAATATTTTTAGTTTCTTTTGAAACTGCATAAATTTGTTCTAATGGTTCATCATATGCATTATACCAACCATTTCGAATGGCCATATCTGATAACTGAAAATGACCATTTATACCAGCAGTTAATTGACTTGATAACATTTGTCTTAGTTCTGGATTTGTAGTCTCAACCAAAGCGGCAGACAACATCCCTACGCCAGCTTTAGAAGATGCAAGCATATTTAACGCAATATCCCTATCGTTCATATTATTATCATTACCTCCCATAAAGTTTTCTAGCCATGACATAATAGCTCCTCCTATTCCATATCAATGTTATTAACAAAATTATGCATTTCTTCTATACTAGCTTTTTTAGAATTTAAAGCATTCGTTAAAAAACTCTTTAATTCTGGATTTTCAACCATAGGAAGACTTGCATTAATGTTTTTATATCCTAGAATTGAGTTGCTCATCAACTCACGTAATTGTATAGTTTCATGTGGTGCTAGTGTTTTTCTATCACTCATTATTTTCACCTCCTGATAATATGATTTGCAAAATTCAAATATTTATGTAGAAGAGGGTGATAATATTATTAGATACTTTCTATATCAATAGATGCTAATTAATTAATAAATATATGATTATATTAATTTGCTTAAATTTGGTGATATAAATGTTTAGTATGCAGAGTGAAATTTAATTTTGCAAACCAATCATATAAAATTAAAGGTATCAAACTAGTAGTTAGAGCAAAATTTAAATTGTTACATAAAAATTTAATAAATAAAAGTAACATAATTTTAGGGACAACATATATAGTTATTGAGGGGGAATTATATATGACTGAAATCAAAAGAGACATTTATAGCTATAATTTGCATAGATATGATTATGATGAAATAGAAGAGGAATTTAGTGATCAGAATATAGATGAAGATGGACTTTGTCAGCAATTTGCAAATATATTAAATGCTTCTATATTAACTTCAGAAGAGGATCTATGTGCAGTAACATTTAATAGAAATATTGAAGCTGAAATTGCAGGAAGACCTACAAGAAGTCCCTTAGCACTAGCAGCATTGTTTTCTTTTGAATCTATGGATAACAGAGGCAGAACATTAAATTTAGGAGAAACAGTAATACTTCAAAGAGAAATAAATCCTTTCATAACTGCTTTAAGGGAAAGAGGAATTGAAGTAACTGCTTTGCATAACCATTGGTTATTTGATAGGACAAGACTATTTTATATTCACTTCTTTTCTATAGAAGATCCAATAACTTTTGCAAGAAAAGTTGCCGAGGCTCTCCGAATATTGAGAGATTAAATTTAGATCAGGACTAATTCCTGATCTTTCTATATTTATAGTAACACTTGTACAAACTCATAATATACTAATATTGGGAAAGAAATTCCCAATAATTAAATTGTATGAGACAAACATAAAAAATAAATCAACTTTTATTTAAAAAATTTCAAAAAAAGAAGGATTTTCTTAAACAATTATTTGACTATAATAAGTAAAATCTAATGTAAAAGGTGATAAATAATGGTAGAAAACCTATTATTTATAGCTAAGGATTTATTACGCTCTTTAGGAATTATGGAATTTACTAAAGATGAAAAGAATTATACAGCTTATGTGGCAGAAAGAGTTATGATTGTTTTATCAATTGAGTTAGAGAAAGGCATAATAATAGAATAGGATATTATTGGTCCTATTTTTTTGTAATACAGGATAACCGTTCAATTTAATAATTACCTTTAGTTTATATCATAATTAATCTCAAGTCTAAAAGTAAAAAATATTGAAAAATAGAAGATGGCATTGGTCTTGAGATAGTAAAATTTTATATATCGGAAGTCTTTAAGTATTTGCAAAACCTTTACTCTCCAGCTTAAAATAGTATTTAGTATAAAAAAGAATCGGGCACAATGAACCGACCCCTAAAAGTTAGACCTAAGAATCTAACTGATGGGAGGTCGGTTTTTAAATGGCAAAATATAGTTATGAATTTAAGATGAAAGTTGTGCAAGAATATTTAGCTGGAAA
>NZ_CABSQO010000076.1:0-8301 GCF_902479755.1 uncultured Tissierella sp.
AAGTGTATTGATTTTATTTAGGAGAAATATAAGTGGATATCATAGTAAGACATACCTAGGATGTTTGTTTATTACTAGTTTGAATTTCATAATAATAGTAATACTAGAAAAATTGTTGAGCCAGAATCTGAAAGAAGTTATAGGGATATTATTTATTATTTATTCTACTATAAGAATCTATATTGCTAAACCTATGGTACATAAAAATGGAATAGCAAATGAAGAGATTATAAATAAAAGCAATATAAAAGAAGACAAATGGTTAAATATTATATTAGCCTTAGTAACAACATGCCATGCATTAATAGCACTAGGTTTATTAAATGAGATTAATTACTTCTTTGCCATTAGCAGTTCTTTAATGGTAGTGGCATTAAGCATTAAAACTAGATAGAAAGAGAACGGTTCTCATAAGAGAAATGATGTCTCTGATAGATAAAGCTAGTGAAAATAGATACTGAATTTAAAGAGGCCTATGAGGCTCTAAAATTAGCTAATATAACCATGGGTACTGAATCTGTAGAGGAGATAGCAGGCTCCATTGAGAAGGAACAAGATTTCCATATATTATTTAAATCTGTAATGGGAGTAGAAGTTCCCATGATAAAGAGGGAAGATACTAAGCTTACAACGGAATATGGATTTTTCAGAACAAATCCAGCTTTTGACAAAGCAGTATTAAACTTTTCAGATATAAGAAAACTTATTTACGATTTAGCAGAAATAGAAAATTCGGTATATAAATTAGCAATGGAAATAAAAAAGACTCAAAAAAGAGCTAACGCTCTAGATAAAATCCAAATCCCTAAATATACTACTACGATTAAGTATATTGAAGAAGTATTGGAAGAAAAGGAAAGAGAAGACTTCTTTAGACTTAAGAGGGTTAAGGGTAAGTAGGATAATATAAAACTACCAGAAGGATAGAAAGTTCTGAACCGACCCCCAAAAGTTAGATCTAGGAATCTAACTGATGGGAGGTCGGTTTTTAAATGTCAAAATATAGTTATGAATTTAAGATGAAAGTTGTGCAAGAATATTTAGCTGGAAAGGGCGGATTCGCTTTTCTATCTGAAAAATATAATATCTCTTCTACGAGGGACTTACAAAAATGGGTTTCTGCATACAATGAATTTGGCTCTGATAACTTAATGAGAAAACGAAAAAATCAAACTTACTCTTTCGAATTTAAGCTTCATGTGGTAGAGTTGCATCTAACTACAGAGGTTTCCTATCAGGATTTAGCGCTTTCGGCTGCACAAAAAATAGCGTAGCAGTTCACAAAACTACTACGCTACAAAGTCTAACTTATAGGGGGCACATCAGAACTCATAAGAGTTCTTTTTTCTTCCTTGTTTTATCTTTATAATATAAGGTATAATCTAAATATATAGTATAAAAACAATTTTCAGAAAAAAGGGGGAAGGCTTATGAACTTACAAAGATTTACTGATTTTAAAGAGAAAATAGTAGATAATGTATCAAAAGTGATAATCGGCAAAGAAAAAGAGATAGAGCTGATTATAGTATCATTTCTTTCAGGGGGACATGTTCTTTTAGAGGATATACCAGGCATGGGAAAGACTATGATGATAAAGGCATTCTCAAAGACATTAGATTTACCCTTTAAAAGAATCCAATTTACACCAGATTTGCTGCCATCAGACATTACAGGAATTAATTTTTACAATCAAAAAACTGGAGATTTTGAGTTTAGAGAAGGACCTTTATTCTCCAATATAGTCCTTACAGATGAAATAAATAGAGCAACACCTAGGACTCAATCATCTCTTCTAGAAGCTATGGAGGAAAAGCAAATTACAGCTGATGGGGAGACTAGAAAGTTACATATGCCATTTATGGTGCTGGCTACTCAAAACCCTGTAGAATCCTTTGGAACATTTCCGCTTCCTGAGGCACAACTAGATAGATTTTTTATGCGTATTAAATTAGGTTATCCTACAAAAGAAGAAGAAAAAATCATAATAAGGAAAAACATAGGGGATCCCCTGGATAATATAGAACCAATAATTAGTCATGAAGAATTAAAACACATATTATCAGAGATATCTAAAGTATCTATTCAAGATGAAGTTATGGATTATTTAGTAAACATAGTTAATGAAACTAGAAACAAGAAAGAAATTGAGCTAGGAGTAAGCCCAAGAGGCTCGATAGCCTTATTTAAAGCTTCGAGAGCTTATGCTGCTATCAATGGAAGAGACTATATAGTACCTGAAGACATAAAGACAATGGCTCCATATGTATTAAACCATAGGATAATTGCTCGTGGTATAAATAGTATAGAAGATTCATTAGAACTAGTTAAGGGAATAGTTGAAACAGTAGAAGTTCCCTTAGAAAATATATAGGTATAGCCATGATTTGGTTTCTAATAGGTCTAATTGGTGTTACCTATTTAATTAATAAGGCAACCTTATACTATGGTTTTAGGAATTTAACGTATAAAATGGAAGTAGGGAAAAATACTTTTGAAATAGGAGAAGAAATTGAAATTGTTTCCATAATTGAAAATAAAAAACCTCTAACAATTTCCTTTCTTAGTGTAGAAGAAAAATTCCCAAAAGGTTTTAACCTAGATGGAAATATATATACATTATTTATCATGCCTTATCAAAGGGTGAAAAGAACCTATAAGATATCTGGAGAAAAGAGAGGATTATATAGAATAAAGGATGTGAATTTAGAATTAGGAGATTTTGTTGGATTTAATAAATCCTATGAGGATATAGAAATAAAAAGAGAGCTAATAATATTTCCTAAAAAAATAGATCTTAATGAAAGCATTTCTCCAATAGGATCTCTAAATGGTGACATTTCAGTAAAGAGATGGATAATAGATGATCCTCTTATGACCATTGGCATAAGAGAATATACTGGAAATGAACCACAAAAATTTATTCACTGGCCATCATCTGCAAAGTATAATAATCTGATGGTCAAGAATTTTGATTTTACTACGGATAACAGTGTTCTCATAGTTTTAAATATTGAGAGTGCGAAGCCCTATTGGCGTGGAATAGATGATGATAGAATAGAGAAAGCCATATCTATTACAAGGGCAGTAATGGAAGAATTTGAAAAGCTAAGGATTCCTTATG
This sequence comes from uncultured Tissierella sp., assembly GCF_902479755.1. NCBI lineage: Bacteria > Bacillati > Bacillota > Tissierellia > Tissierellales > Tissierellaceae > Tissierella > uncultured Tissierella sp. The sequence continues at coordinate 3,123 of NZ_CABSQO010000076.1, forward strand.
GATTGGCATCTAATGCATGTAATGCTGGTTCTAACTATATAAAAGGTCATTTCTATCATCCAGGATTGGGTGCTAATCATCTTTATCATTTTCTTGAAATACTAGGGAGTATGAGTTATACAGTATCATTTACCTTTGAGGAGACCTTAAAGAATATTAGCAGAAGACAAGGAAATTACACTACAGTTGCAATTATTACACCAAAGATACTAGAATCCTATATAGAGCCTATAAATTTCTTAGGGAAAACTGTAAATAAAACAGTGGTCATATCTGTGGATGATAAGTATTTAGAAGATTTAAATAAGAATATAATTAGGTTTAGGGGTGATTAGATGACAGGAATAATTTTGCTTGAAATAATGTCCGTAGTGTCGTTTATATACTCTTTACTGACAATATTTTTTCCCTTTGCCTCTATTAGTGAAATATTTATAATCTTTATTTGGTCAATTACAGTATCTGCTATATTTGCCTATACTTATAGACGGTCAAAGACATATCAAATTATTGCTTTGCTTTTATTAGCACCGTTGATATTCTATAATAATATGGAGTCTATCTATTTTGTAGTTATAGCAGCTTTTCTTATTCATACCTACATAACAAAATCATTTATGAAGGGCAGTTATAGTGAATATGTAGATAAATTAAAAAAGACTTATATAGTATATGGAGTAACGTGTATTTTGATATTAACGATAAATGAAGGATATTACAATTTTATTAATATTAGTATACCTTTTGCTATAATATATTTGATGACTACAATTATACTGGTAAGGTCAATTAGACATATATCAACTGGTATGGATATGCAAAAAATAAATCAAGTAAATTTAAGGTATATAGTGATGATATCTGTTACATCTTTCATAGTTACATTAGATAAGTTAAGGAACGCCATATTCCTTATAATTAAGGGAATATATTTATTTTTAATTGAGATAATAATGAAGATATTATATTATCCTATCACCATTATGGTAACTATATTAAATAAAGTCATGGAATATATAAAAGGAAAAATGATGGAGAATGGGAATGATGTATTAGAACAATTATTAGGAGAGTCTACTAATGAATCATCTCGGACTTTAAAAAAGAATGCAGTTAGATGGGGTAATACATTAGTTCAAAAAGTAATAGGCATCCTGTTGATTATGACTACAATCTATATAATTTATAAACTGATCATCAAAGTAGGAGAGAGAAGCTACAAAGGCCTAGAATATACAGAGGAAAGAGAATATATAAAAGAACCTAGGAAAAAGAAAAAAAGATTTTCTAGAGAAAAGTATCCAAGGGAATTAAATGAGCAAATAAGGTATTACTATAGAAGATATCTGGAAAAGCTAGATAAGAAGAAGATTCAAATATTAAAATCTGACACTTCTCTAGATATAAATGAAAAGGCTGAGGAGATATTTGAAGATAAAATTGAAGGAATTAGAAAGATATATATAGACAGTCGCTATGGTAATAAAGATGCAGATAAAAATATTGTAGAAGAAATGGAAAGCTTATATAAGAATCTATAACAAGGAATAAGTATCATTTGCGGTGGCCATTTTAGCTAGCTTATATGTAAGAAAGCGAAAGTTGCACCAAAAATGATACTTTTTATTTCAAAGAATCTGCGATACTATAAAATGAATTAATAACTCTGGTCCTGTATTTATTTAAGCCTGAGATAACTATAATTAGTTTCAGTAAAGATGACATACTGTTGTCAAGTATTATAGATTATAATCATTATATACATGTTTTATATGTCAAGGAGGATTTATAATGAATGATGTTATTAGCTGGCTTCTCGAAGATGATACACCTGAAATAAAATATCGTACCATGGTTGAGTTATTGGATATGCCTAAGGATGATATATGTGTAAAAACAGCATATGATAAACTTATGAACTCCGATGCTGTTGCAAATATCATGATGAAGTTTGAGCTTGATAAAAAATGGGAGGACTATAATGCCTTTTCAGCACTTGCAGAATTTGGGTTAACAAGATATGATGTTAAAATTGATGAATACGTTGAGCGTATTATAGCTAATACAGGCTTTAAAATGCTATGCGGGGAAGGGTTTCTCCTTCGCAATCTAGTAGCCCTTGGCTATTATGATAATCCCATGGTTAAAGAGGAAATTCCAAAAGCATTTTCTGTGCAAAAATCTGATGGAGGTTTTGGATGTATAAGTAAAAGTAAAAAAATAAATGATCCTAAGCTACCTCATAAAAGCTGTATACGAATTACAGCGTCCTATCTTTTACTTGCAGCAGAGCTGAAAAAAATTGATGTTATTTTACCACAGAATAGTCAATTAGTTGATTATTTTATAGATCGTAATGTAGTATATCGTCATGATGATAATACAAGATTTGTTGTCAACGAAATGGCAGGAACTTTTTATCCCCTTGATCCTATAAAAATTGGATTACAAAGTAGTCTATATGCACTTGCAATTCTTGGAGCTGGAAATAGAGCAGGTTATATAAAGGCTAGAAAAATCTTAGAAAGTAAAAGGGATGATGAGGGCAGGTATCTTCTCGATAAATCATTATCAAAACCGTATTTCAAGATTGGGAAAATTGGCAGGCCTAATAAATGGATAACATTATATGCATTACTTGCTGATAAGCATAGTAAGGAATAAGATAAGAGGGAGATCCTATTGCGGCAAAATTTGCAGCAGAAGAGTCCCCTCTTAATGTTTCATTACCTATGTTTTTTTAGTAACTCATCTTTAATATCCCATAATGATTGAGATAAGTCTACAAAATATCTATGAGGTCTTTCAAATCTTTTAACTTCATCCCACATCAAATCTAATTGTTCTTTACAATATGTTCTTATATCATGAATATTTGGATTTTCATAAATGCAATGACCATTTTCAAATATCTGTACTAAGAGTTTCTTAACATAAAAATTCTCCAATGTTTTTCTCTTCCATGTATATAGAGGATGGAAGATTTCATAAGGTTTAGTCTCATCGATGATTTCATTGTGTAAAGTAATTACATCAGCGATAGCTTTATTTGTAGCCTTATCAAACAATCTGTAAACTTGTTTAAATCCTGGAGTAGTTATTTTACCTACATTTTCACTAACTTTTATCTTAGGTATAAGCTTCCCGTCTTTTTCTATTGTGGTTAGTTTATAGACACCACCAAAGACTGGCTGAGATTTTGCTGTTATAAGTCTTTCACCAACTCCAAAGGAATCAATTTTTGCACCTTGGATCAATAAATCTCTTATAACATACTCGTCTAAAGAGCTAGATGCTACAATATTGCAGTCAGAAAATCCTGCTTCATCAAGCATTTTACGAGCTTCTTTAGATAAATAAGCAATATCACCACTATCAATTCTAATGCCTTTTGGTCTAAATCCCAATGGTAAAATTTCTTCATTGAATACCTTTATTGCATTAGGGATACCTTCTTTTAAAGTGTTGTAAGTATCTACTAGAAGAGTACAGTTATTTGGATAAATCTTAGCATATGCCCTAAATGCATCTAATTCTGTAGGAAACATTTGTACCCAGCTATGAGCCATGGTTCCTAATGCAGGGATATCAAAATCCCTATCTACTATGGTATTAGCAGTTCCAATACAGCCCCCAATATATGCAGCCCTAGCACCTAAAATTGCCCCTTCATAACCTTGAGCACGTCTAGAACCAAATTCCATAACAGTTCTACCATCAGCAGCCCTAACTATTCTATTAGCCTTTGTAGCAATTAAACTCTGATGGTTTATAGTTAGGAGAACCATAGTTTCTATTAGTTGAGCTTGCACTACTGGACCTCTGACAACTACTATAGGTTCTTGAGGAAATATAGGTGTTCCTTCAGGAATAGCCCATACATCGCATTCAAACTTAAAATTTTTTAAATAGCTTATAAAATTTTCGGAGAAGATTTTTTTAGATTCAAAATAGGCAATATCTTCTTCATCAAATTTAAGATTTCTTAGATATTCTATTAGTTGCTCAACGCCAGCCATAATAGCAAATCCACCATCATCTGGTATAGTTCTAAAGAACATATCAAAATATGCAATCTGATTTTCCATACCATTTTCTAGATATCCATTGGCCATAGTGAATTCATAGAAATCTGCCAACATAGTAAGATTTTTTCTCTCTTTCCAATCCAAACTTATCATTTGTAGTCTCCTTTTTGTATATATTACCCTAATTATAGTCCTATAACAGAAAAAATTCAATAAAGGAAATTAACAAAAAATAATAGATGGGTAATTTCTTTTATTTTTAGAAACTACCCATCATTTAAAATAAAGCTTTTTGCAGCTACTCCAACCTAAACAATTTGGTTCAATTGCTAAATTCAATCTTTTGATACACTCCTTAACTTTGGACTAATGAGGGGTTAAAAAACTTACCACAACATTTACTATACTTCTACTACTAAAATCTTTATGAGATTTAAATGTTTTTCTTGTAGGAGCTTCTTTACGCTTCTACACTTCCAATCTTTGAAGGTTGGATAATATACAGAATATTTTTTCTGCATTTACTAAAGGATTACTTATTCGATTATCCTCAAATTTTTACCATTAATACTATACTAATCAAATACTAAATCGTTACTGCTGTTACTAACAAACTTCTAAATAGTTAGGCTGGAAGTAACTAAAGCTTTATTTATTTTAATTATATACCACTTCAGCACTTTAGTCAAGTGATTTGATAAAATATTTTAGTGATATATGTATTAATATTATACCCAGATATTTGATTTTAAACATAAAAGATAAAAAACTTCAATGAAATTTATATAATTTCATTGAAGTTAAATAGCTACATATTTTCTAATATCTTTTTCCCCTTATCTGTTATACTAATGGTCTTTATTGGGACTATATTACAGAAAGATTTCATTGAACAACCGCTGCATTTTGTTTCGCAGGTAGGGGATCCCATATCTTCAATAATATATTCCATTCTAGATAATTCTTTCACTGTCTCCTCAACTAAAGCTTCTGTTATATTTAAATTTTTTGCAATTAGAGGAATAGAAAACACTTTAGAACTAGATATTTCCTTCAAAACATTTTTAAGCATAAAGTTCCTCCTAAAAACCTAATACGTTTTGTAAACTTAAATGAAAATTGAGGACTCCAACCTCTGTATGGTACAATGT
>NZ_CABSQO010000077.1:0-8089 GCF_902479755.1 uncultured Tissierella sp.
AGTGATACTGCATATATTGATCCGCTTCCTCCTGATATTCCTACCACTATCTTCATTGTATTCCTCTCCTTATACTTTTCCTTTCATAAAACTATAAATTACTCCTCCACAAGAGCAACGGCTCTAATAGGTGATCCCGTACCTTCTCGAATTTTTAATGGCAACCCAATATATAAGAATCTTTTGTTTGCCACCAAATCTAAGTTACATAAGTTTTCTGTATTTGTAATATTGTACTCGCCGCATACTAAATGGGCAGAGAAGTCAGTATCATCTGGGGTTAAATCTATGGCTGGTGCATCTACACCAATGTTTACTACACCATTTTCGGCTAACCACTTAGCTGCATCATAGCTTAACCCAGAATAATCTGTCTGAAATTTTTCTGTGCCAAAATTCCTATTATGATGGCCTGTATATAGTAATACTATATCCCCTTTTCGAATTGATCGACCTGACATTTCCAAAGCATCCTCTAAATCCCTAGGTTCAATGTAATTAGGATATCTAATATGACTTAAATCTAAGCATATGGCACTTCCCCAAAAATATTCTAACGGCATTTTATCTATAGTAGGTCCATTAGGGTTATATTCCCACACCCCATCACTATGGGTACCTCCATGCTCACTGATTAGAAGGTTTCTTGCTGAAAATCCTAAAGTTTTACTTCCAGTAGCCTCCATATTCTCTTCATGTGTCATATTGGTCATTATAAATGTCTTTTGATGCATAGGAAATACTGACATACCTTGATATATTTCTTGTGACAAATCAATAAGTTTATATCCCAAGGCTATTCCTCCTCGTATAATATATTTATAACTTCTTTTACAACTATACCCTTAATATATTTAATATCCTCATCTTTTAATATTCTCTATAATCTTTACAATACTAGGGCACAGAAAAGCGCCCTAGTATTGTAAAATCTATTATAAAGTGTCCATTAATTCTTGCGATGTAACTACATCTCCAATGACATAATCAATGTTTTTTAAGAATGCTTCATGTAGCTCTATGCTTGTACCTGCTACGCAATCAGAAAGAACTATTGCATTCATATCTCTTTGCTGCGTATCTAATGCAGTAGCATATACACAAACATTCGTTGCTGCTCCTGTAATTATTAGGCAATTCTTTTTAAGGCCTTTCATCAATATTTCTAGATCAGTAAGATAAAATCCACTATATCTCCTTTTAATAATTACATAATCATCATCATCTGGTTCAAGTTCATCTAATATCTCGATTCCTGGTGTTCCTTCCAGACAATGTTCTGGTTCGCTTCTTTCCAATTCTAGTCCAAAATCTACTTTTTGTGTTCTATGACTTTCCTTAGTGTAAAATACAGGAATATTATTATTTTTTGCCCACTCTTTTATTCTTCTTATATTTGGAATTATTTCTCTTCCGCCAGGACATTCTATTGGTGCTCCCTCAGAAATAAAATCATGCTGCATATCAACAATAATTAATGCACAGTTCTCTTTTTTTATCTTCCATAAGTTGTTAATAGACATAAATATCCTCCTCAAATTAATATTTTAAAATATATTCATTAAAAACCTAGTAGCTATACCAGCGATCATCCCTATAAATGGATCAGTGACAGCTGTTACTATAGCTGTTACACCTCCTACAATTGGTGTACCTTCTAACCCTAGACCCATATGGGAGGGAAATACGACTATAGCTCCTAGTACAAATAAAAAGCCTGCTATTGATTCACTAGGCACATATTTAGCGATTTTTGGCAATAGCTTAGTAAACAAAATTGCTGCTATGATAAGCATCATTATAACTCCACTTATGACTGGGTTAGGCGCTACTGCTGTACCACTTATTATAGCCTCAACAGGCCCACCCCCAAAGAATGCACTTACAGCATCAGCAATACCTGAATATAATGTTACAGCGTCTACATTAACTGGTTTGTTTGCTATACTGCCTGTTATACTTGAGTAAGCAATATTTCCACCAATTTGAAGTGTTACTACAGCCAAAGTACTACGAATAACATTTTTACTAAAATTAAATTTTAGCGGTATGAATCTTTCATATTCTAGATTCACTTCTTCATTATTAGATACTTTATTTTTTTTATTTAAATATAGCCATAATAGCGAACTAGCAAAAACACTTATTACTATGGTATATACTAAATTGCTAGTTAGAAAGTAAGTAAAAATAGCTGTTAACATAGAAACTCCACCTGCTGTCTTATCTGCCTTAACCATATCTATTCCTACTTTAGCTAGTAAAAAACCTACTCCTGCCATCATTCCATTGAGAATAGACGGTCCTATAAAATCAATTGTTGGCTGTAATAGTCCTATCCCACCAATTATAGCCATCAAAATACCAGTAAAAAATACAATATTTAATCTTTCATTTCTATCTTTACCCAAGGTTCCAGCTAATACGATTGCTTCAGCTTGAAATGATATTGGTGCAACTTGACCAAATAACAACATTCCTACAGTACCTGCAAGAAAACCTAATGCTGTGGGAAATGCTCCAAATCCAAAATTTAGTGCAAGTAACCCTTGTGGTAACCCATTAATTACTACAGCTATGGCTGCTAGGAAATCTTGAAAAGTCATTTACGACCACTCCTTTAATAGTAATAAATATCATATTACAATATCACCAATAATTCTTAATACATAATACTTCCATAGTAAGTATAATAATTTTGGTTAATATAGGTATTATCCTACTTACTTATCCAACAAATTTAATATATAGTATCCTAGTTATCTCATCTAACCCCTCCTTGGAAGCATATCATCTTATTTACTCAGTCACTAAGTATTGATCACTCCTCCTTAACTTGTAATATTTATTCTTTATAATCTACTTAATATATATTGCAAATACTATACCAAAACTTTACTAATTCTAACCCTGCAAATTTAGCCATTCATAAAATAGATTGAGAAAATGAAAACGATATCTGCGGAACTTTTTTCCTTAGATATCGCTTATTCGACTTTTTTCTACAAATTGTTTGAATTTTCAACATTTATATGAGTTTTAAATTACAGAAAAATTTTCCTCTTTATTGGCGAGGGGAAATATTTTCTTAATTTCTATTATGAATTTAATTATTCTTTGTATCTTTTTCTTCCATATATTTTTTAAACTTATTTCTTATAGTTCTATCTGTTATGCCCAGCACTTCAGCTGTTTGTTTCTGATTATGGTTACATAATTCAAAGGTTGATAAAATAACCTTTTTCTCAATATTTTCCAAAGTATCTCCTATGAATACTGGTATCAATTTCTTACCTACTATTTTATTGGATTTTCCATCTGGATTTAAATGCGCTAAAATATCTTTTTTAGTTAATACTCCCCCTTCTGAAAGCGCTATTGCTCTCTCGATTAAATTTTCTAACTCTCTAATGTTTCCGTTAAACTCATAATTCTCCAGTGCTTCAATAAAATCATATTCCACCTTATCAATGTTCTTGTTTAAGATTCTACTATATTTATAAATAAAGTGATTGACTAAAAATGGAATATCTTCTTTACGTTCACGTAAGGGTGGTAAATTAATATTTATAACGTTTAATCTATAATATAAATCTTCTCTGAACCTTCCTTCATTAACTAAGCTAAATAGGTCTTTGTTTGTAGCTGCTATAATTCTAACGTCCACGTCAATTTCTTCCTCTGCTCCAAGGGGTGTTATCTTCTTCTCTTGAATTGCATGTAGAAGCTTGCCTTGTAGTGAAATATCTAAATCACCTATTTCATCTAAAAAAAGTGTTCCTTTATTTGATAATTCAAAATATCCTTTTTTATCTTTCATTGCACCAGTAAAAGCACCTTTTTTATAACCGAATAATTCACTTTCCAATAACTCACTTGGGATGGCCGCACAATTAACTGTATTCATTCGTTCTGCCCTTCTATTTCCCATTTCATGAATTGTCCTTGCTAATAAACCTTTACCAGTCCCACTCTCACCAGTTAATAATATATTAGAATCAACATTTTTTATTTTCTCCACAGTATTTAATACATTTTTCATACTTTCAGATTTAGATATTATGCCATATTCATAATATTTTCCCCTTGTTTCTTCCTCTAAAGTATCTAACTGTTTATATAGATTATTTACCTCTACTCCCTTTGCAATTATGAATTCTAATTCCTTTAAGTTAATTGGTTTTGTTAGATAATTGAATATTCCACTTTTAATAGCTTCTATAGAAGATTTGATTGTACCAAATGCTGTTATTATTATTACCACAGCATTTGGATTAATTTCTTTAATCTCATAATATAAATCCATACCATTTTCATTTCCAAGCTTCAAATCTAATATGGTCACAGATATATCATTGTTAATAAAATAATACAAAGCATCTTTGGAATTATACGCTAAAAACAAATTATATTTTTTCTTTAAAGCAAATTTAAAGGTTTCAACAATTGATACATCATCATCTACAATTAATATATTATCCATTATTACATTTCTCCTTTATTGTTAAATATCAAAGAAACTTTCGTACCATTTTGTATATTGGTTATTTCAATATTACCGTTATTTTCCTTTATTAATTGATAGCATATAAATAAACCTAGTCCCGTACCACTTGGCTTTGTAGTAAAAAATGGATCAAATACCTTTGATAAATCTGATTCAGCTATAGGCTCTCCATCATCTTCAATTACTATTACTTTAGTGTCTTTGTTCTCAAATGAATATATTTTAATTATCCCACTTTCTTTTATAGAGTCACTTGCATTCTGAATTAAATTTATTAAAACCTGCTTAAGTTGGTTAGGGTCCGCAATAATTGAAAATTCTTCTGCTATATCTATACAAAATGTAATATTCTTCTCAGCTTTTATCAATTTATAGAATAAGCTCAAAAGCTCATTATCAAAAAATTGCTTAACATTAATCGTTGTCAATTCTGCTTCTTTTGGCTTTGAATATTCCAGTAGATTAGAAACTAATTTATTTATATAATCTACTTGTTTTGGTACATGGTAAAGTAATGATTCCCTAAACTCTTCTTCATCAATATGTTCTGGCATCAATTCAGTAAAATTTTTAATGCTAGTTAAAGGATTTCTCAATTCGTGAGCTACATTTAATAAAAGAAATCCTAGTGATTCCATTTTATCTTTTCTTATAAGAAATTCTTCTAGTTTTGTCTTTTCTGTAATATCCTTAAAGTTAATCAATACACCCATTAACTCGTTTTTTTTATCTAAGAGCTTAATATAATTTACTTCAAGATAATAGTATACATTGTCTATATTAATCTTGATCTTACCGTAATATGCATCTTGATAATAATCTAGTATCCCTTGAATAATATTTATATTAAATATATTAGCTATTTCAGTCTCATAAAAAGATTTAAAAATTAAATCTTTGGAATCAATATGCAGTAATTTTTCTGCAAAATTATTAACAGCACTAATTCTACCTAGTTTATCAATATAGATTACTCCCGTGTCCACATTTTCGATAATTTGCTTACCATAATAAACAATATTTTGACCAAACCATTTATCGTATATACTCTCATAAACTCCATTTGCTTTTATTCTATCCATACCAATTTTAAATTTAAAAGCAGTATTTGAGTTACCTTTATTAAATGCAATACCATATCTAGTTATATTTATTGGCTTTCCTAATAGCTTAAAACCACCTTTAATTCCTAGCTTATCCATATAATAAAGTAATGTAAGCTTATTCCCAATAACTATATCTACTTCTTTTGACAGCAGCAGTCTTAAATTATTCTCATGGTTTGTTGATATTAACATTGATTTATTATTACCACGGGAGCGAATTTTTTTTATTAACTCATATCCGTCATTTTCTTGCACAGCAACTTTATAATCGTTTAAGTCTGTTAAATCATTTAAGTCATTTCTATCAATCAATGCAATCGCTGAATGAAATACAGTTATATATTCTGATGCAAAAACATATTTTTCTATTCGTTCTCTACTTATAGACATGCCCTGAATCGCATCGCATTCTCTACGTTCCATTTTTTTTATTGCATCATCCCACTCTAATAGCTCTATATTCACATCAAATCCCATCTCTTTAGCAATACTTTTAGTTATATCAATATTAAATCCTTCTATAGCACCTTTTTCATTAATAAATTCAAAAGGCGGATGTTTTATACTAGCACAAATCCTCAATTTATCCATTTGAATTCTCCTTTTGTAAGTTGCCGTTTTCCCTATATTATCTACATATAAAATAAAAATAATCTTATAGAATATTCTTAATATTATTTTTATAATATCATACTGAAGCTATTTTGTAGACATAAAATTATTCAAAACAAAACTTCCCTCAATCCTAAAATGATTAAGGGAAGTTAATTAGTTTATATATTTTGTTTTTCTTTGATCTTCTTTTAATTTTTCTGGAGTAACGTCATTTCCTTCTTCGTCTAATACTTTTACATGCATAAGGGTATTTTTCATATTTCCCCTAAATATGGCTAGGTATTCTTGACGTAGCCTCTGTTGTTCTTCCTTTTCTGATTCTGTTAATCCAATAGTCTTGGATTTATGCACAAGTTCGTTTATTCTCTTTATTAAATCCTTCATCTAATCTCTCCAATTCTTTATGAATTACTTATTAGATTTTATCATGTGTTTAATCATTCTTCAACAAGTAAATCTTTCTTCTTCATCCACTTATATATAATAAATCCGATACTGTCAGCAAGTGCCCATCCTATTGGAACAGACCACCATATCCCTTTTTGTGCTATAGATGGAATACTTGAAAGTACATATGCCATAAGAACTCTGGTACCTAATGAAATTATTGTAAGAATTAGTGATACATTTAATGCACCAATGCCCCTGAAAAATCCATAAAACATAAACAAAAATCCTATTAATACATAAAATATTGAGATTATAGATAAATATTGTACACTTAGTCTTATCACATTAGTTTCATTTGCATTTACAAATATCTTCATTAGATTCCCTGAATTTATATAAATCAATGTAGACATTATTAGACAGAATATTATTATAGTCTTTACAGCAGACTTCAATCCTTGAATTATCCTACCATTCTCTTTAGCCCCTTTATTCTGAGCTACATAGGTTCCAAAGGCATTCCCAAAGTCTTGAACAGGTAAATATGCTATAGAATCTACCTTACCAGCTGCAGTAAATGCTGCAATAGTATCTGATCCAAAAGTATTTACAATACCTTGAACACATACCATTCCGAAAGTCATAATGGATTGTTGAATTGATGTAAGAAAGCTAAATTTACCTACTTTCTTTGCTATCTCTCTATCGAATACTAAATCTTCCCGTTTTAGTCTAATAAATGGTACTTTGGCAAAGGCATATATTAAACATAAAATTGAAGAAACAGCCTGAGCAATTATTGTGGCAAGAGCTACTCCAAATACCCCCATATTAAAAACTATAACAAAGACTAAATCTAATACTATATTTATTATAGCTGCCAATATTAGAAAGTATAAAGGTGTTCTTGAATCTCCAATAGATCTAAGAAGAGCTGAACAAGCATTATAAAGATAAACAAATATTAATCCTCCAAAAATAACCTGCAAATATACTTGAGAATCTGCAAATATATCTTCAGGTGTATTTATGAGCTTTAACATTCCATTAGTGTTAAATACTAAAACAATTGATAATACTAATGTAAAAATTCCTATAGATAAAAATGATATATATATGGTTTTTCTAAGATTAGAATAATTTTTTTCTCCAAAATAATAGGAATATACTACTGAAGCACCCATACACAGTCCAATTATTACAAATGAAAAAAAGTTCATAAGCATAAAGGATGAACCCACTGCTGCTAATGCATTCTTTCCTACAAAATTTCCAACTACTACTGAATCTACTATATTATATAATTGCTGAAACAAGTTTCCAATTAACATGGGGAAGGTAAAAGCTATTAAAGTTTTAGTTGGATTCCCCTTTGTCATATCTGTTATCATTTATTTTCATTCCTTTCTCTACCTGTACTATTGTAGTGTAACATGAATAGAGATATAATTAAAATAGTAAAATATTATAG
>NZ_CABSQO010000078.1:0-7748 GCF_902479755.1 uncultured Tissierella sp.
CAACAAGCCGCATAATTAATATTATCCAAAAGTCCGGATTAAAGGGTTCAGATCATATCGGGTGCTATTTTGATAGGGTAAGAGAAAGCTTTGAAATCAAATTTTTCTGTTGCCGGCTTCATAATATTTCACCCTATTACATTTTACCGTTCACCTTTCCTTTGGGATATGAGTATACATATCAGTACTGACTGGAATAAAGCATATAATACAATTTTGGATGGGCGTTTTCTTGACTTACCATTTGATTGATGATATACTTTTCATGTTAGTATGAAAAGTATGAAAATGGAGGGGTTGAAAATGTCATTACCAAAAGGTAAACATATTTTTGGAACAGTCAAGGTGGGAGAACGAGGACAAATTGTAATTCCTAAAGAAGCAAGAGATTTGTTTGATATAAAACCAGGAGACATTTTATTGGTTTTAGGAGATGAGGAACAAGGGATTGCTATTACAAAAGCACATGTTATGCAAGAAGTTGCAGTAAAAATCCTTAAAGGGTTAGGGGAGTTTAAGCCAGATGAAAAATAATATAACAAAATCCTTTGGTGTGTCAGATGTAGGTTTCATTCTTTTACTCATTGCAACGATTGGGGATTTGCTTATACCTTTTTTTCTTGCTCCATTTTGCAAAAAGTATAATCATATGACAATGGTGATGAGTTTGTTAGGCAATCGCAATTCCCCAGTACATCTAATATATAACTTGTGGCTCATTGCTGCAGGAATTATGCTTATTCTTGGCGGTTTAAAATTGTATGCAATGTATTTACCTGCTTCAAATATACTTTCGCAAGTATTGCTATTTTGTGTAGTGTTTTATGCCATTGGAGCTTGCATATTATCCGGTATATTTTCAGTTGGAGAAACAAAGGCACTTATAACTCTACCCGAAAAAATACATGGGTATGGTTCTGTTTTAGGATTTATTGTTTTAACCTTTGTTCCTTTGATTATTGGAATTGTTTCCATGTACTCAAACGAGGTAGTTTATAGTGTTATGTCGTTTATATTTTTTGCTTTGTCTATACTGTTTTTTGCTTTTTTTGTAATGGCTGATAAGGCAAGATTTGAAAATACTATAATTTCTAATGAGGGAATATGGCAAAGATTAAGTTTGCTTTGTATGTATGCGCCGATCATTATGGTTTCATTTAAAAATATATTTATGAAATGAGATGCTGCAATGGTAAATACCAAATGGATTTTATGTCCTATCTGCGGAAATAAAACCTAGGATTATCGGCTCTTTCTTTTTGACGCTGAAACACCACAATCAATATTTTCCCTCATTCACAGGCATAAAAGAAACGCCGACAACCTGCAAAAAACCTAATGTTTATACGGGATTTCGGTGTGTTTCTTATCCCTGCATGGTAGAAAATCACGATTGACAAGGATAGATTTTTTTACTATTTCTTATACATTAATACTCAACATACAAATTAGTATCCTATTTTCAAATTAACTACATTAATGAGTTCTTCGTTATTTATATATCTTTTCATATTTTCATAGGCTATCTCGTATCTTCTTCTGCTATACATTTCTGAAGCCCAAGAATTATGAGGAGATATAATCACATTATCCATTTTCCACAAAGGATTATCTTCTGATAAAGGCTCTACTTCAAAAACATCAAGAGCGGCTTTTTTAATTTTACCAGATTGTAGATAATTGATAAGTGCATTCTCATCTATAATGCTTCCACGAGCAATATTAACTAAGTAAGTTCCATCTTTCATATTAGTGAATACGCTGTTATCTATAAGATGATGGGTATTATCTGTATATGGGGCAGCTATTACTAAAAAATCGCATTGGGGAACTATATCATTTATTTTATCTATACTAAAACATTGATGAAAATGATTTGCATTTTTTCCGCTGGCGTTAATTCCCAGTATTTTTACACCAAATCTCTCTAGTCTTTTAGCAGCTTCTTGGGCTATAGAACCAGTTCCTATAAATCCTACAGTTTTTCCATATAATTCTAAAAGTGAAGTATCCATTTTCCATATTTTCTTATTTTGTTTATCATAGAACTCTTTACTATTTTTAATCATTTCTAATATCTTAAGCACTATCCATTCAGCTATTGGTATACTATATCCGCCTCTATTATTAGTAAGAATAATATCTTGAGCTATGATTTTATCTATTGGAACTTGATTGATACCTGCACTTAAAAGTTGAATCCATTTAAGATTTGGGAAAAGTCCAATATCTATTTTATTAAATGGATCAAAGCATACCATTAAATCTATATCTTTTATTTCCTCGGAAAAGGTTATATTCCTTTCATCTTTGAATATTATATCAAAACCTAGTTTTTCTAGGCTTTTCATTTCCTCATCTTTGTATTTAAAAGTAAATAATGCTTTCAAAAGTATTCCTCCTTTTAATATTGTAATAATATAATGATACCCACTTGTTTATAAAACCAACCTTTGTTTTATGTTTTAAAATCAGAGTAGAAAAATGTTGCAAAATGTCGAAATATCTGATATATTTATTACGTTAAAATAAAATATTTGCTCTCATATAATCCCGATAATATGGTTCGGGAGTTTCTACAGGATAGCCGTAAAATATCCTACTATGGGTCAGGATAACAGATAAAACTACAAAGGTGGATATATCAATTCTAACCTTTGTTTTCGTTTTGAAAAGACTGGCATTCTTTCCTATAGGAAAGAGTTCCAGTCTTTTGTTTATGTATGTATTCCATTGTTTGAGAGCAACATAAAGGAGGGACATAAATGGACTTATTAAAAGATTTACTTGCAGCACTTAGTGTTATCCTTAATGGATTACCTCAAGGACTTTTGGCATTATCATTTGGATTTGCATCTGTACCCACAGCTTTTGCATTTATTGTTGGGGCTATTGGATGTTTAGTTTTAGGTGTAGTAGCACCAGTTTCATTTCAGGCCGAGACTATTACTTTAGCTGGAACAATGGGAAAAGATATGAAAGAAAGAATATCTATGGTCATTTTAGGTGGAGTAGGGATGACTATTATAGGTATATTTGGACTTCTTGAAAGAATCGTAACATTTATTGGACCTGCAATTACTAGTGGGATGATGGCAGGTGTGGGTATTATGTTGACACGTGTAGCTGTTGATATGGCAAGAAAAAATAAGGTTGTTGGATATGGATCTATTGCTATTAGTTTTATTACCTATATGATTACAAAAGATCTAGTATACACAATTGCAATTTCAGTTATTGCAACTAGTGCTATTGCAATGATCTTAAAGCAGAAATCTGATATCAACATCACTGAAAGAGAAAAAATAGTTTTCCAGAAGCCTATTATAAATATTTCTGTTGTTCGTGGTGCTTTAGCCATGATATGCTTAAATGTTGGAGCAAATATTGCTTTTGGAAAGATTACTGGAAGTATTGCAAATACCAATGTAAACATTGACCACTTAT
This sequence comes from uncultured Tissierella sp., assembly GCF_902479755.1. NCBI lineage: Bacteria > Bacillati > Bacillota > Tissierellia > Tissierellales > Tissierellaceae > Tissierella > uncultured Tissierella sp. The sequence goes on from NZ_CABSQO010000078.1 coordinate 3,448, forward strand.
CCATTGTAAGTAGCTTAGCAGACCTTGCATCTGCAATATTTGGAGGTGGACCTGTTGAGTCTATTATTTCTGCAACAGGAGGTGCACCACATCCTTTGATGTCAGGCGTTTTAATGATGGGTTTGATGGCAATTATTTTATTTGCAGGCTTATTGCCTAAAATGGCAAAATATATACCTAGTGAGTCAATTGCTGGATTTTTATTCGTGTTGGGAGCCATCGTGACAGTGCCTACTAACGCTACAGCTGCTTTAACTGTAACAGGTGTGCCAGGAGGTGCAATTGTTGGAGGAATAACCATGACTGTAACAGCAATCACTGATCCGTTCTTAGGTATGCTTGCAGGAATTATATTTAAAACATTTGCCAGTATACTAGGAATGTAATAGATAAGGAGGAGTAAGATAATGGAAAAGACATATTCTATTGAAGTAGCAGGAGTAACACGTGAGTTACCTATTATACAGATTAATGACAATCTAAGTATTGCAAGCTTTATAATACTAGGAGATACTGAGTTAGTCTGTGCAGCAGCTCCTGAAATTGTAAAGAAATTACCTGATGTTGATATACTAATAACTGCGGAGGCAAAAGGAATTCCTTTAGTATTTGAAATATCAAGATTGTTAAAGATGAAAAAATATATTGTAGCTAGAAAAAGTATTAAGCCTTATATGAATTCACCTATTATAGATGAAGTTGTATCTATTACAACACAAAAGAAACAATTGTTGTGTTTAGATGAACAAGATGCTGAATATATAAAAGGTAAGAGAGTAGGTATCATCGATGACGTTATAAGTACTGGAGAATCGATTCAGGCAATTGAAAGGCTTGTAGAGTCTGCGGGAGGTATTGTCGCTGCTAAGGCGGCTATATTAGCAGAAGGTGAAGCAGCAGATAGAAAAGATATTATTTTCTTGGAGTATCTTCCGCTTTTTGAAATAGAATAGATTCTTTTACACTAACCATACATTAGCTAATAAAGACTCCTATCACTATAAGGAGTCTTTATTCTTTACAATGAGCTTCTTTTCATAGACTCTTACTGATGTTTCTCTTAAACTTATGAGAAAGTTGGCTGATTCAAGAGTTTATATTGTTTTTATATCTCATTAGGTTTCATGAAATAATATATATTAATTTTAAATTTATTTAATTCTTTTATTTAAATTTGAAATTAGATTTAGAATCTATTCAAAAGAACGGCTAAAATCATTAAAAAATTCATTTCTTATATATTAAATTTGTACAAAGCTTATGAAACAGCATAAATTATACATTTCTTAAAATTTCAATCATAAATATATTATTGAATAGTATTTATGATTGGAGTGATATATTTGAGTAATATTAATTTTGAAAGTACAGCTCTATTTGAACATCGATTTTGGCTTCAGATATTAGGTGACCATGCAAGATTTATTTATAATACTTTATCGCCTTCTGAAATTGACAAGATTGAAAAAGCTAAGTATTTCATTGGCATATTTGATCTGCTACTAGACGAGGCTAGAAAACCATTATCTATGGATGAAATTCAAAGATTAACACAAAAGGCTTACCAACATGCTAAAGATATTGGAGAATTTAAATTACAGTTATTAAGGGAACATCTAGTAGGGGAGATATTAATAGGGCTTACACCTACATTTATAAACCATATGGTAAATGAGTTAGAAGAATATCTAAGGATTTTAAGTTTTTTATTAAATAATGAAGTACCTACTGCTCATCCTTTATATTATCATAATCTATGGCTTCCAGATGCTGAAGGGCATGCAGGTGCAATTCTATGTGAATTAGATAGTGTTGAAAAAGATCTAAGAGAGAAAAGTAAAGAATTTGTAGTATGTTTTAGTGATTTATATAATAAAGCACATGAATTTTCAGGATATTTGAGAGCAGGTCTACAAGAATTTCCAGCTTTACATAGGTTAAATAATCAAGTGGAATTAAAGATACTATTATTTATGATGTTTCTAAAAGAAATACAGGAACTTAGAATATCTAAGGAAGCAGTTGGAACATTAATGCCCCTTATGCCTGACCACATGTTTAGAGAAGAATGTTATTATTTAATTAAGCTATCTCAGGTATCCCAAATTAATATGCCAGACTGTGATCCAACTAAGCCAAGAATTTAATGGTTTAAGTGCTAGGTTGCTAACCTAGTGCCTATTTTATTGTTTATGAATACCACTCGCTAATGAAGTGCACCCCAAAAGTTAAAAATATTTTTAACCTTTGGGGTGCACTTCATTTACGGGTAGTTATGATTATTTATATTGCCCTTGCTACTTCCGCAGCTTCAGCTGTAGCATTAAGAGCTCTACGTGCACGTACTGCATCACCAATAGTGTGGTAAGGAATATTATTTTCATCACAGTATATTATAATATCATTAGATGCACGAGATTTTGCTCCTATTGCAATTACAACAGAATTACAAGGGATTGCTTGAAGTTCCCCATCTTTTTCTATTATTACAGCATCCTCTTTAATTTCAACACATTTGGCAGATGTAAATGTTTTTATATTGTGTGTATGAAGGCTTTCCATTACACATATTTTACGAAGCTGACCAAGATCCTTTGCTACTTGATCTAACATTTCTACAACTGTAATACTGTTAGCTGATTTAGAAAGATATTCGGCAACTTCCAATCCGACAAGACCTCCGCCAATAACTACAACATTTCCATTTGCAGTTGAGTTTCCAGCCAATATATCATGAGAGTTTGTTACATGATCTCCATTGCTGCCTGTGATATTTGGTTTAATTGGCTCAGCACCTATTGCTATTATAACCTCATCTGGATTTATTTCCTTAATAAGTTCAGGAGTAACAGGAGTAGATAGTCTTATTTCAACATTTTCTAATTTTGCCATTTCGCCCATAGATAGTGCTGCTGCTTTTAATTCTTCTTTTCGTGGTGCTTCACCAGCAAGGACAAATTGTCCACCAAGAGAATTATTAGATTCACATAATATAGGGGCATGACCTCTACGTTTTAAGGTAATGGCAGCTTCTAGTCCTGCTACGCCACCACCAGCTATTAAAATTTTCTTAGGACTATCCGTTTTTATGAGCCTATATTCTGCTTCTCTGCCTAATGCTGGATTTCTTAAACATGTAATATATGGTACCTCTGGATTTACAAACCCATCATAGCAACCTTGATTACAGCCTACGCATTTTACAATAGTATTTTCTTTACCTGAAGATGCTTTGTTGCAGAATTCTGGATCAGCTAATTGACCGCGGCCTACTACTACCATATCAGCTTTTCCAATTTTAATTATTTCATCTGCTTGAGAAGGATCATTGATACGGCCAACTGCTATTGTAATCATTCCTGTTTCTTTTTTTATTCTTTCTGCATTATCAACATTAAATCCTCTTGGCAGGTCAACTGGAGGTACTTCATATTTTATTGCTGCTGATGAAAAGTTTCCACGTGATACATTAAGTACATCTATGCCAGCTTTCTTAGCTAATTTACAAAACTCAATTGTTTCTTCGATAGTTATACCATTTTCTAAATTATCATCATGTGCTACGATACGCATAAATAAAGGCATATTCTCTGGTATATTATTACGAATGGATTCTATACATTCGATTAAAAATCTCGCTCTATTTTCAAAGGAGCCACCATATTCGTCAGTTCTTTTATTGAAGAATGGACTTAAAAATGCATGTGGTAAATAATTATGACCGGCATGAAATTCTATACAGTCAAATCCTGCTTCAACTGTACGCCTAGCAGCATAACCAAAGGATTTTATTACTTCTTTTATAGTTTCAATACTTGCGCCGGGTATTACTTTATCAGTTCCATAAATTGGAGTATCGCTAACTAATATTATATCTTCATTTTGATAACTAGCTGTAGCCATGCCTCCTTGCCAAAGCTGTATACCTGCTTTTCCCCCGGCAGAATGTATAGCATCAACAAGTTTTTTCAATTCAGGAACATACTTGTCATCACCAATGGAAAGAAAATTTTTAGGGGTAGATGGATCATGTACTCCACATACTTCGGTAAAGTTCAAGCCATTTCCACCTAATACTCTAGCTACATGGTAGTCTATAATTTGCTGTGTAACATATTTATCTTCACTGGGCATCTTTGTTCCCATTGCTGGAAATACAACTCTATTTTTAAGCTCCATACCTCTAATCTTTATAGGACTAAAAAGATTATCAAATGCCATAAAAAATCCTCCCTTTAATATTATTCGTTTTGTAAACTTAAATGAAAATTGAGGACTCCAACCTCTGTATGGTACAATGT
>NZ_CABSQO010000079.1:0-7303 GCF_902479755.1 uncultured Tissierella sp.
ATATAATATATTATATCAAATATATACTATTTGGGGGTGGTCTATTTGTTTAGCAAAAGATTTAATATTTTATGGATTATAGTTCTACTAATTTTCATTTCTCCCACTAGTTTTGCAGATACTAGTATGAGTATTAATAGGTGGATAGTTGATTCTACTTTGAGTGATAACGGTGATTTATTTATTTCTGAAGATATTACTTTTGACTTTGAAGATAAATTTAATGGTGTATATCGTGATATCGTTATTAATGGCACAGAAGGCATTGAAAACTTAGAAGTCTATGAGATGGTACAGGGAATTGAAGTTCCATATTCTCTTGTAGGGTCTGCTAAAAAGGGAGACAAAGCTGTATTTACACAAACAGAGGAAAAAAACACCTTGAAACTAATGATATTCTCACCTTCTAAAAATGAAATGAAGACATTTCGTATCAAATACACAGTTAAAAATGTAGCTGTTAATCATATAGATACTGGAGAATTATATTATAAGTTTTTAGGCAGTGAGAACTCTACTCCTATTGAATTTTTTTCTGCCAGTATTAGGTTGCCAGATAAGAATAAAGAAAGCACTAAGATATTCGCTCATGGTCCTCTTAATGGAAGTATAAATTTTATAGAGGATGACTTAATAAAATTAGAAGTATCTGATGTCCCTACAAGTACCTTTGTAGAAGCAAGAATATTATTTCCAAATTCATTTATAAGTCAAAGTACTAATAAAGGAAATAGAACTCTTGATAATATAATGGATCAGGAATTAGCTTTGATTAGATCGGCAGAAGAAAAAGCTATATCAAAAGCCAGAAATAAAAGTATTTTTAACAATATTGCCCTTATAGTATCGGGTTTACTTGTGGCTTTAGCTGGATTTATATTTAATAAATTCAGACGAAATGTTGATATATATGATTCATTGAATAGTAAGTATCCTGAGGATATTACACCTGCTGAGCTTAGAATGCTTATGGTTTCCGTTATTGATTCTAGGGCCTTAATGACAACGATCTTTGATTCTGCAAGAAAAGGATATATCAATATAGAAGAAATTGAAAGCTCAAATAAGAAGAAAAAAGACTTTTTATTTTCAAAGACCATTAGACCAAGAAAGGATTTATTGTCTCATGAAGAATTCCTATTTGATTGGTTATTTAATACTATTGGAAATGGCAATGTAGTTTCTACAAGAGATATAGAACAATATAGAAAAAAATCATTTGATAAATTCAATCGAGATTTTAATTCATGGCAGAAAAAGGTTAGCTCAGATTTAAAAAATAGGGATTATTATGATCCCAGCAGTAAGAAATGGGCATTTGTAACTTTAACTATAAGTATAATATCCTTTATTGTGGGAATTATTGCTATGGTCTTTGAAGCATTCTATGGCGGAGTTTTACTTATATTGTCAATCTCACTCTTCGTATATAGCATATTTATATTTTACAGGAAATCAGATAAAGGATATATCCAATATCAACTATGGAAGGATTTCAAGAAAAATCTAGATTATCAAGGAATAACCCTAGAAGATTACAATATAAATATAACTACAGATAAGATTTTAATCTATGCCTTAGCTCTAGGACTGCCTATGAAGTCAATAGATAGATTTAGAGAAAGAATGCCAGAGTCACATACATCAGCCCACTGGTCTTACTGGTATTTTATGACAAATCGACATGGGGGCTCTAGTTTTGAAGATAGATTTAACTCATCATTTTATGGAAGTTCTGCAAGTTCTACTTCCAGCTCTGTTGGAGATGGAGGCGGCTTCTCTGGAGGCGGTGGCGGTGGTGCTGGCGGAGGAGGAGCAGGAGGGTTTTAAATTCAGTGAAAAGTGAATAGTGAATAATTCTAAAACACAAGAAACCCGTTTCTTACATTCAGTTGGCATATTATCCACTATGATTGTAGTAAACGGGTTTTATTTTTTAACTATTCACTATTCACTATTAGTTATTCACTAATTCTCTACTATTCACTATTAGTCATTCACTAATTCTTTCAATTCTCCAACTATCTTATAATCTGTAGCTTTTAATTCTTCCATATTTCTCTTACCTAGAAGCAGCATCACTATCTTCATTTTATGAATAGTTGCTTCTAAATAATTTCTTGCATTTTCATAACCTCCATGAAGCAGATATGATAGTATTTCCCCTGATATACCCGCCATATCTCCACCGACTACTAATGATTTTATAATGTCCATACCCGTTCTTATTCCACCACTAGCAATTAAGTTCAACTCCTGAGATAATTCTCTACATTTAATTAAAGCTAAGGCTGTAGGAATCCCCCATGAATAAAGGTCAGAAAAATCTATATTATTATATCTAATATTTTCGATTTCAATAAAATTAGTTCCACCGTAGCCAGATACATCTATATTTCTAACTCCAACGTCATATAGCTTTTCAGCCACTTCCTTTGATATACCGAATCCGACTTCTTTTACTATAACAGGTTTGCCTATACCTTTTACAATAGTTTCAATGTTTCTCAAAATTCCCCTAAAATCTCTATCTCCTTCAAGCATAACTACTTCTTGAGCAGGGTTCAAATGCAATTGTATTGCATCACCCCTTATCATGTCTAAAGCTCTTTTAACATCTTCTAAGGATGCCTGAGCATTAAGATTGGCTATGACTATACCGTCATCTCCTATAGTTTGTCTAACTATTTCAAATGAATCCCTACATTCTTCTTCCTCACACAAAGCTATGGTTTGAGAGCCAACAGCCATTGGAATTTTAAATTCCTTAGCAATTAGTGACAAATCTCGATTTATTTCCCAGGAAAAGTCAGAACCTCCTGTCATTGCATTGATTATAATTGGATAATCTACAGTTTTCCCTAAAAAAACTGTTTTTGTGTCTATATCCTCAAAACTTAAATCTGGTAATGCATTATGTTGCAAAAATACGTCCTCTAATAACGTATCGCCTTTATAGGTTGTTCTTAGATAGTTCTCAACATGCTCTCTTTTCCTCTTTTTTCTCATATTTCCACCTCTATCTATTGACTTAATAAATAGTCTCCAAACATTTCTTGGACAATGGTTCTTGTCTCTTCTCTATTATATATCCAATAGTCAACTCCTGCAATCCTTTTACCATCTCCAGGAATTGTATTTGTTGTCATATTTTCCATATTGATTTTTTTAGCGGATAATGCGCCTTTTGTAATAACTTTAAGTGGGATATTAGTCTCTACATAATCAAAATATGTTTCAATAAATTTTGGTATTTTTATTATGTTTTTAGGTTTTAGAGCTTGCTTAATTAACTCCTTCATAAACATTTGCTGTGCTTTTATTCTTCCTATATCGCCTTCTTTGTAACCAGACCTATATCTTAAAAAATCATGTGCTTCTTTTCCATATAGGGTTTGTACTCCTTTTTTTAAGTCTATATGAAGTGGTGGAATTCCAGGTGTCGTATCATCATATTTCATTCTTTGAGGTACATCTATTTCTACTCCACCTATTGCATCTACTATTTCCATTACTGCTCTATAATCAACTTTTACATAATAATCTACATCTATATTTAGAAAATCTCTTAGAGTTCTCATAGTAAGCTCTGGCCCTCCAAAGGCATGAGCATGATTGATTTTATCTTCTTTTCCTTTTATTAACACTCTCGTATCTCTAGGTATAGATAGTAAATTTATATCTCCTGTGTCAAAATTAACTTTGAAAAGCATCATAGTATCTGTCCTTGTACCCTTAGACTTTTTCACGTCCTCAGCATCTACACCCATCATTAAAAATAAGATTTCATTGTCGACTTTTGGCTCTACTACATTCTCATTACCTGGCTCTTCACCATCACCATCATCTACGGCTACTGTTGAATTCTTCCTTAGAAATACTTTTTCACCCAAAAAGGTGAATACTAAAGCAAAACATATAAATGATAATATAAATGATAGCACAAACTTCTTTTTCATCGTTACACCTCTAGTAATTAAATTATACATTAAATAATACTACATATGTCTACTAATTACAATTAAAAATATGACGAAATTAAGTTACAATTTAGATACAATGTCTATTTATGTAAAAAAAAGAGGCTATTTAGCCTCTTAAAATAATAAATGTCCTACTAATGCAATAATTGGTAATGTCACTAATGTTCTCTCAATAAATATAATAAATAACTCTCCAACATTTACAGGAATCTTGGAACCTAAGATAACAGCACCTACTTCTGATAAATATATAAGTTGAGTAACAGAAGTTCCTGCAATTACAAATCTAGTTAGCTCAGATTCTATACTAGCACCAATTACAGATGGTAAGAACATATCTGCAAAACCTATAATCATAGTTTGACTTGCTTCTACTGCAAAAGGTATGTTTAATAGTTTCAATATAGGGATAAATGGCATACCTAACCAAGTAAATACAGATGTAAACTCTGCTAAAATTGTTGCTATAGTTCCAAATGCCATGATTACTGGCATAACCCCTACCCACATCTCAAGGACATTATGGAGTCCACCTTTAATAAAACCACTAATATCTGTACTGTTTTTAGCCTTCTCAATAGCTTGATCAAGTCCCCATGTAAATGGAGTGTGTCCTACAGGCAGGTTTTCCATATTATCTCTACTAGTATCTGTTAGATAATCATCTTTCTTCCATGATAGTGGAGGTATACGAGGTACTATAATAGCTGCAACTACTCCTGCAAAAGTAACTGCTAGATAATAAGGAACAAAGTGTTGTTCTAAACCAACTTCTGCTAATACTACTAAGGCAAAAGTAATAGATACTGCCGAGAATGTTGTAGCTATAACAGATGCTTCTCTAGTGGTATAATATCCTTCTTCGTACTGATTATTTGTGAGTAGAACACCTATAGTTCCATCACCTAGCCAAGAAGTAATACAGTCAATTGAAGATCTTCCCGGGAGCTTGAATATTGGTCTCATAACTGGTGTAAGCATTGCTCCAACAAATTCCAGTAGTCCAAAATCCAATAATAAAGGAAGTAAAAATGCAGCAAAGAAAAATATGGTAAGTAAAGTTGTCAAAAGCCCATGTAACAACAAACCACCTGTATTCTCATTCCATATCCATTCAGGTCCTATTTCAAAGTATGCCAAAATAACGAATATCATACCGACGATTCTAACTATAAACCAGAATATATTTACATTGAATAATCCCTTTAGATTTTTAGATTTCTCAATAAAGCTTGGTTTTGCTACTTTATAAATTATGGTCATTATACCAGTAAAAGTAATGAGCAAAGTAATTATAGTTGGTAGTGCAGGTTCTAATATTGATGCGACAGTTTTAGATAATATTGCAACTGGAATCGTATATTCCCCTTGAAATTTTAAAGGAATCATAAATAGCATAATACCAATTAAAGATGGAAGTATAAACCGTGTATAATCTGCACCAGAATATTTTTTCTTAGTCTTATCAGACATAGAAATCCCCCTCTCATATTTTATTTATTTTTATCCCTTACTACCCTCCTTTCTTTATTATATTATCATAATATCACTAAACAACACTAATTTCAAGAAATCATATGAATATTTCAAATTTTCATTATTTTGGAATATATGACATAAAAATTTATATATCTCTTAATTATATAAGAAATCTTTACAAATATCTATAATAAAAACAAGATTTTATCTATAGCATTTTTTTTATTATAGATATTTTCTATTGGATTTGTTTATATTGGTGTGATAGTCTATCCAAGTAGAATAGTGTTTAAATTTAAAAGAAAAGGAGAGATGCAAATGAAAGAAATTATTAAAAAATTACCAGTGCCAATTGTTGGTTTAATGTTAGCTTTGGCAGCCATGGGAAACTTAGTCTTATCATATGGAGAAATATACAGAAATATCTTTGGTGTATTATCAGCAATTATTTTAGTTTTAGTATTAGTTAAAATTATTATGTTCCCAAAAGGTGTTTCCGAAGCTATAGACAATCCAGTAGTTGCAAGTGTTTTCCCTACACTTTCTATGGGAATTATGCTTTTAGCAACATATCTTAAACCACTTGCTCCATCATTAGCATTTGGCATATGGATTATAGGGCTAGTATTACATGGAGTTCTAATTATTTATTTTACTAAAAAGTATTTATTTAATTTTGGAATTAAAAAAGTTTTCCCATCTTGGTTTATCGTTTATGTTGGAATAGTAGTTGGATCTGTAACTGCTCCTGCATTTGATAAAGCAAATATTGGACAAATTCTATTCTGGTTTGGTTTCATATCTTATTTTGCATTATTGCCAATAGTTCTTAAAAGAGTTTTTAAAGTTAAAGATATACCTGAACCTGCATTACCAACTCTAATAATTTTTGCTGCACCTGTTGCACTTTGCCTAGCAGGATATATGAATTCCTTCCAAGAAAAAAACATGTTTATTGTTTGGTTATTAGTTGCTTTATCTCAATTCTCATATTTATGTGTATTATTACAATTACCAAAGTTATTGAAACTAAAATTTTATCCATCTTACTCAGCTTTTACCTTCCCGTTAGTTATTAGCGCAATTTCTATTAAATTAACTAATGGATTTTTAGTTAAAATTGAGAAACCAATAGCTATATTAAAGTATGTTGTAAATTTTGAAGAATTAGTGGCTTTGGCAATTGTTATCTATGTATTAATTAGATATATAGGCTTTTTATTTGCTAGAACTGAAACAGCTAAATAATCTACTGTATTGATAATATTATATAAATAAATTTAAGGAGGCTTTTTATATGACTAAGGAAGAATTATTAGCAAAAGTTAAGGAAGAAGCAGAAGGATATTTTGCAAGAGGAGAGTTTTTCTGTTCAGAAGCAGTAGCTCAAACCATCAACAATTTGCTAGGAAATCCATATGATAACAATATTGTAAAAATGGCTTCAGGATTCCCAATCGGTATGGGAAAATCAGGCTGCCTATGTGGAGCAGTAAGTGGAGGGCAAATGGCTCTTGGTATGGCTTATGGCAGAGTTCATGGTGAACCAATGAAAGAAAAAATGTTTCCTATGGCAGCATCATTACATGATTTTATAAAAGATGAATATGGTTCAACTTGCTGTAGAGTTATTACTAGACAATGGGCTGGAGATAATTTCATGAGTCCTGAAAGAAAAAAACATTGTATTGAAATAACTGGAAAAGTTGCAGAATGGGTTGCAGCAAAATTAATAGAAGATGGCCAAGTAGAAGTTGCAGAAACGGCAGAATAAAAAACCACCTAATTGATGTTACCCCCTAAATCCGGACACGGATTCAGGGGGTATTATCATGTCTAAA
>NZ_CABSQO010000080.1:0-5291 GCF_902479755.1 uncultured Tissierella sp.
AAATAATATTATATAGATACCAATAACATTTTTGTTTCAAATTAAATGATAGTTTTAAAGTTCGATTTAATAGTTTTCTGATTGTATTACTTGTAATTATTGACCTCATTTTTTTTGAACTTCTACTTCGAACTTTTCCCTACTCTATTATTTAATACTGAATTATTAATCTTAGCATCTATTAAAATCTACTAACCACAAAATTATCGAAGGCATAAAGAAAAATATTATAGCCCTCCATTCAAACAATTCAAATAACTTATTCATTATAAATGAATAAGAAATAATAAAAATAAAAGCTAATAATAAACCATTAATCCTTCCTTTTAATAAATTAAATATCTTAAAACCAAGTAATAAAAATAAAATCATTAAAGTAATTACTAAATTCATTAACTACACCTTCCTTTTTTATAAATTTTAATTCTTACAGATATGCAAAAAGGACACTAATTAAAGTGTCCAGAATGCTATTTTGTCGAGCTTGATATCTACAACTGATATAATGTATAAAATTGATAGTACAATTTCAACTCCAAATACTATTATTCTTGTTTCAAGGCTCTCAATTTGAGAAGTATAGTGTATTGTATTAATAACTGTATTTAATACTATTACACCCTTAAAAGCCTTATTCATAGCTTGCCCGAATTTCCCTTCCTTTCTTAATGCCATACTAAGTATAGCTCCTACTGTTCCAACCATACAATTAATTAAATTTAAAATAGTTTTCATAACACGTACCTCCTTGTTTTTTAGCTTTTATATTTTTGTACTAAAAAAGAAGATATGTACTCCAGAATAGTTCAAGACATAAGAAATTTCAACCTATTAAAAATCCCTCCATTTTGAAATTTCCTACCTTTTGAAACTTAACTGTTTCTACATCTTCTTACCTGTTTTCTTTATTATATTTCATTATAGATTAATAGAAATTATTTATCACAATTTATTGTCTTATAACCGAAAAAATTCCTATACGCTAAGCATATAGGAATTTCTTTTTAAAAACTAAAAGGGAAGAACAAGGGGGAGTGTTATATACAAAATTCCTTTCCTGCAAGTAAGGAAAATTGTTATATTGATATATTACTGTAGTTTTTTTATTTTATAACTCTATTTTATTTTTTTGTGTTCTACCTCTGTCTTATACTCTTCAATTAAATTATTAGTTTCTAAAATCATATCATATTGCTTCTTAAACTCTTGATCCTCAGTAGCATCGTAGAAGAAAATAGCTTTTTCTTTTAACTTATAGAAGCCATCAAGAACTTTTGGCTTTATTGTTCTTTTTCCCTTATCCTCTATTTCTATCCTGTGTGAAATTTTATAATAATACCAGATAGCTCTTTGTCTTTCTATCTCATCAATTAATGTATTTTCAAAATCATTATCCCTGTAATAATCATCTCTACTATATTTTCCTTTTACAGTTTTAGTTAGATATAGTAGCTCTGAGTGTTTATCTAGAACTTCCTCTAATTTTACAGTTTCCCTACTGGTTTCTATATACTCCTTATACATTAAATTATCTTTAAACTGTTTATATATTTCTAATGTTAAATTATCTACATATTCTTTTATGTTATTTAAAACTTCTTCTTTATCTATATCATCATTTATTTTATGTACTCTTTCATATTGATTTATATTTAATGTAGGAAACGACTTAATAACCAACTTTATTTCAAATAAATTATTTATATCTAAACTAAGGCTATATTTTTCACTAAGTTTAAAATAATAATCTTTTATTTCTTGAGTAGTATCATCTACAAGTGTTTTTAAATCTATTTCTTCGCTCCCTTTATAAATTGATATTCTCTGTTTTCTATAATCACTTAATAGCATATAGTAATTCCCATCTACAAAGCCAACTGCACTTCTTTCGATTTTTCTCCTTATTAATCCTAATTTGCTTAAAAACAACTTACTATATTTTTTAGGTATATCATGACTTGATCTTATAGAAACAGAAATTAAATTATCTTGAAATGCTCTTTGTATCTCGTAAAAAGTTTTATTGCAGTATTTTTTTATCTCTTCCATATCACTCAACTCCTTTTTTAAATTATATAACAAATCTATAAAGTTTTATACAGAACTTCTTAATAGGCAGGTAAAAAAATCATTTCTTCTCCTGTTACTACCTCATAATTTTCTTTAGCTATAATGTCTCGTGCTTCATAATTCTTTGTTATTATTTCAAAATTTATTTGGATTTCTTGTGTAGGCTCAGCTCCACTTATAATATTTTGTAATTTATCAATTGCCCTATCAAATCTAGCAATATAATAACTATCTTCAAATTTATCCCTTTCTAATTGTAAGTTTATCAATAATTCTTCAGCTTCTTCTCTTGTAGCAATAACACGAAAGTCTGAATGTGAAATACCCCTTTTGGTATCTCCTAATACTTTCAATCTATAATCTATTTTTTCTATTTCTTTTGTATAATGAGCTTTCAATAAGGCTTGTCTGCTTTTTGGGGTGCCTTGCAGTTCCTTTTTATATTTAGCTATAAGATTAATTTTATCGCTATTCAGTTTTTCTCTATAACTCGTGACATTCGTTTTAAATTCTTTTTTCTTCTTTAACTTTTTAAATTCATCTTTTAAATCCTCTTCTGTTTGAATTTTTCCCTGCATAATTATGTTCTGTGGAAGCAGTTTAACAATATTATAAACTCCCTTTGAATGCTCTGTGCTTCCACTTCCAGAAAACCGAGCATTACTATCAACATTAACTTTATATTGATTTCTAAGTTTTTCTGTTGTTTTAAAAACTCCTTTATCTGTATTTTTTACTTCTTCTATATATCCTCCTGACTTCAATTTATGAAATAGGGTTTGATTTCCTATTTCGATTATTTGGTCTTTTGATAATCTACCTTCTGAATACAAGAAATATCTTGCTACTTTTTCTAAAGTTTTATTGTTCCAATTCAATTTTACACTTGCTTGTTTTCTAGCTTTTGTACTTCTTCTAGTCATTTCATCAACCTCCTTTATTGTTTTTTAAATTATATGTAAGTATTTCATTTTTTATAATGTTAATGCCTTAACTTTATTGACTAATGAAGCTTTTTAACTTCTTTTATGTTAAAATATAAGAAATTATATAAGGGGGTTTTACATATGAAAGAAAGAATGATATTTAATGATATCTTATATAGATTTGAATTTTTAGATGAAACAAAAAAACAAATGCTTTTATTAGGAATGACAATAGAGGATATAAAAGATGCCTTTTTTAATGATGAAGAACAAAATGAACACTTCTCAGGACTGTCTCCAGATAGTTGTGGCACGTTTGTTTATTCTAATACAAAAGATCGTACATTCGTTATTAAGAAGGATCACACTATACTAAATATAACTAACGTGTGGTAATATGAAAACTCCAGTCAAAACTGGAGCTTTTTATTTAAAGGCCATATTCATATAAAACATTTGAAATAATAGTATAAATAAGTGTGTAACTTATTCTCTTTCTTATCATATCTCTCCCACAAGCCTTAAAATTTGATAAAAACATACTATTGTATTTTTTCCTATAGCTATTTAATTTCTTGTTAAAATCTATTACTAGAGCCTTCTGGTATTTTATTGGTATATGCTGATCAAATGAAACAGTTATATAACTTTTTCTATTTTCATCACCATAATATTTTTCTCTATCCCAGAACATCTGGACTTTTCCTTCTTCCGTTCCTGAGTCTATACATTTTATATGAAGATAAGAAAGTGCTGGTCTTTCTTTAGTGTTAGTCAATCTTTTAATTTTTATATTTGACTGCTCTAAGTTAAAGATTTCACTTCCTATTGTGTAACCCTCTTCTAGTTTTATTTTGAATTTTTGTTCTTTTCCTTTCGGCAGGAAAATTGTATTTAAAGTTTGCTCTGTATTTTCTTTTTTAATAAAAGAAAAAGCACAAACTGGAAGAGGTGTATCATCAAAAATTTGCTTTTCAAAAACTTTTAGTTTTTGGACTTCAAATTTAGAAAGAAAAACTTTTCTAAATTCTTTGTCTGAAGCATTAAAAAAGTTTAATGGAATGATTAGTATTCCCCCCTCTGCTTCTAGCATTGTTTTTATTGAAGCTTTGTATAAATCATCAGTTTTTAACTTTTCAAAGACCGTTTTCTCTTTTGTTCTTGTTTTATGAAGGTAAGGGGGATTTGTAAAGACCCACTTCTTTCTATAATCTGGTGGATTTAAAATACTATTTCTTTTTTCAGTTTCATCATTTTTAGGGTCTAAATCATATGCTTCAACTTTGTGTTTATCTTTAACTAGATTTAATAAATCCCAATTACCAGCGAAAGGTTCTACTATTGTAGCTCCTTCTGGGAAAATATCTAACAAACCTTCTGTAATGTATTGAGCATTTGTTGTGTAAAATTGACCTAATTCTTTTTTCTTACTCATCTACTATCTCTCCTTATCATTTGATAAGGAAAAGATAACAGTAAATAAAATTTGCATTTCCATTAAAACAGAATTATCTTAATACAAAATTACTTTTGAGCTATTTTTGAATTTATTTTGACTTTAACTTTTGAAATATTTTTGAAGTATTTTTGAGGTTTTAAAAAGGCAGGATAAACGGACAGTCCATTCTGCAAGCAAAAGGGCTGTTTCTGAAAATAGTCCTTAGACTATTTTTAGAAATTTTTTCGACCGAAGGAAGAAAAAATAAGCCCCGTAGTTCCCCCGTGCCTTTTGGGGGAACGAAGCCCTTTAGGGTTTTGCGTGCGGTGGCAACGACCGAAGTTTTTTGAACGTAGTGAAAAAAATAAGGGAAGTTGGCCTGCCCTTTTTTCAAGTGAAACAAACCCCGTTAAGGGGTGAAGTTGAACGATAGAAAAAAGGAGTAGAATGGACATAGTGCAAGCACCTGTTTTTTCTCCCCCTCTTTCTCCTACCTCAATTATTTGATACAGCTTGATTGTATCAATATTTTTTACCTCTTTTGGTTGGTGAATCAATAATCACTTTTATATTTTATTTTAAATAGTGGTATAAACAGGGCTTAAAATATGAAAAATATCGGAGAGTCATAAGATGATATGTGGTAAAAACGTAGGAATAAAAGGGAGAAATTTTAAGAATAGGAATTATAGAAAGTGAAGTATAAGCGATAGAAAAAATGAATTAATTTCTTCAAATATTAAATATTTAATATTTTTCAAAACCTTTTCAAAATCTTTTTTTCGAAATTCTTCAAAAAATCTTCAAAATCTTATAAAAATAAAATCTATGTACATTATATATATAAAGTATGTATA
>NZ_CABSQO010000081.1:0-4992 GCF_902479755.1 uncultured Tissierella sp.
AACTAAATGGATTAAATAATAAATATAGGTAATTAGTGACATTTAAGTAATGGATTATATTTCTTTCATTAAGGTATATATAAATAAAGCTAACTAAAAATAAAATATAAGGAAAGATTCATATGATAAAAGATAATATAAGTTTAAAACAAAAAATAATTGGTAAAGTTGCAGAGTTTATGGTAAGCAGTATAACTTCTTCCCCTCCCATAGCGAAGATAAACAAAACTTTAAAGGATTCAAAAGTAGCCTTTATAACTACTGCAGGTGTTCATCTCAAAAAAGATAAACCATTTAATACCAATGGAGATCATACCTTTAGATTAATTCCTAGAGATGTTGATTCTAATGATTTGACAATTACCCATGATCACTATGATAAAAAAGAAGCTTTAAAAGATATTAATTGTGTATTTCCTTTAGAAATTCTTAGGAATCTAAGGAATGAAAGATATATTAAGGATGTAGCTCCTCGTCATTTTGGATTTATGGGTTATATTCCTAAAGTTGACCTGTTAATCAATGAATCTGCTCCTAAAATAGCTGATATATTAGTAGGAGATAATGTAGATATAGTATTATTATCTCCTGGATGATATATATGTCATCAATCTGTAGGATTGATTCAGCGGGAGATAGAATCTCGTGGTATAAGGACAGCATCAATTATGCATTTACCTAATGTTGCAGAAAAAGTTAGACCTCCAAGAATGATGCATATACCATTTCCACTTGGCAGAACTTTCGGCAGGGCCTTTGATACCCAATTACAGACAAGAATTGTAAAGGATTTACTCGATTTCGCCATATATGGCGGACCTGAAGAATTAATTAGATTAGATTATAAATGGAGATAATAAAAAACAAAGCAACAAGTTTTTTAACTTGTTGCTTTGTTCTAATCATCTAATATTTCAATCCCAACTGATTCCATTAAATATTTTGCATTAGTTGATGTCGATTTTCCTGGTTTGATTTTATAATCAAAATGTATTTTATTATTTTTATACTGCTCAGAGAAATGGTAATTTTCTATCCTATTATACTTAGCCAATATACATAATTCTAAATCATGAGTTGTTATTGCCCCAACTACCCCTAATTTATTAAGATTTCCAAGAACATTTTTAGCACCTAATATCCTATCTTCGGAGTTTGTTCCCCTAAAGATTTCATCAATTAGAAAAATGATATTATTATTTTTATTTGCATAATTAATTATTTCCTTAATTCTAAGAAGTTCTGCATAAAAGGTTGATATTCCATTCTTCAAATCATCAGTTACTCTCATGGACGTAAATATCTCCAATATTGGACATGACATCTTACTAGCATATACAGGTCCTCCGCTATACGCTAACACCAAATTTATACCTATAGTTCTTAAAAATGTTGTTTTCCCAGACATATTTGAACCAGTAATAATCAAAATACTATCATCTATCTTTATATTATTTAACACTCTCTCATTATTGCTTATAAGAGGATGGCCTAAGGATTCTCCACTTACCCTTAAGTTGGAATTATCTATAGTTGGAAATGATACTCCTTCATCTATTTGCATCAAGACACTTAAACTAATTAAAGATTCAACTTCTCCTATAGCCTCAATCCACTTCTTAACTTCCAAACCATATGTATTTTTCCAATTTTCTAATAGAAAAACACATTCATAATCCCATAAAAATAGTCCATTAAATACTAGATATATTAAAGCATTATTATATCTTAAGTTAATTCTTTCTGTAATCTTATCAAGCTCTTTTATCGCCAATATAGATGAATATTCTCCGCTAAATAATATTTCCTTTATACTATTTAGTTTTTTAGACTGAAAATTTTCTTTTTCTAATAATTTTAATATATCCATATAAGTTTCTAAGTTACATTTAAAAGTACCTACTGGTTTTAGGATATTATTCATCGTTGAAAACCTTATCATCCATAATAAAAATTGAAGCAATATTAATAGTGGAATTAATACATATATCCTCTTCATTTTAAATATTATGATTGCTACAGATAATGGTATTACAATTATCGGAAGAAAATGGATTAATTCTCTTGCTCTTTGTGACTTTATCATAATTTCTTTACTTTCTGCATATTTTATTAAATTTTCTGGATCCAATAATTCCTTTTTGTGTTTACCTCCTAAATACTCCAGCTCTTGACAAAAGTCTAGTTTACTACTAAGTTCTTTTATTGCTTCTTGTCTTAAATATATCTCAGTCTTGTTATAACTAGTTTCCAATAAATCTCTTGCTAATGTTTTTCTTCCGTTCCATGTATTAGCTATATTTATAAACTGGAATAAAGATTTTTTACCTACTATATCTAAGTCAAAAGAATACTTATGTTCCTTATCTATAAACTCTTCTCCTATATCATTAAAATCAATCCAATTCCCATCGACTCTAGCTAAATATCTATTATTTATATTTATGATTTCTTTTGAAAAATTTAATTTATCCTTAATTATATTGTGATATATTATTAAACAAATAAATATTATAGCTAAAATAAAATCTATAATTACATAGATTGATTTATGGTTAATTTTAATAATTATATAAGTAAGAAGTATAATTCCTATAAATACCATAAATCTCGCAATGCTAATCGAATTAGATATACTGCTATACTTCTTAATATTTTCATTTTGTTTCTGTATTCTTATCATAAATTTATCTTTAATCATTGAATCACCTCTTCCTAATTATACACAATATCTTCAGTAATTTCATTAGATTATATTTTTTTACTTTTCTACCTCTGGAACTGACTTTTGTATAATCGCGTTTCCGAATATAATATATTGTTACCACAAATGACTTAGATAAGATGAAAATTATAAAAATATTATTGATTTAAGCAATATGACAATAGCTATTATGAGAACTTATAAAAAGCGAAAAGTACAATCAATAAAAAATATGCTATAAAATGAGCAATCGCTTATTCACTACTCACCTTTAGAATTGTTATCTTTTATAAATACGGTGATTCTCTCTTTATAGTCCTTTTTCTCACTTTCTTTTTCAGCTACAATATCATCTTCATAATCTTTAGCCTTTTGAAGTAAGTTTACTAAATCGCCACTTTCAATATCCTCTGGAGTAACTCCATCAACCATTACAAGAATTCCATCATTATCAGCAGATAATTCATATTTTTTAAAATAACAACCATTATTTATAAAAGCTTTATGTGCATCAGTTAAAAACTTTGCTATATCTTCCATAGATGTATCCAATATATTAGTACGAATATTAATTTCTGCAGCTATAGGTAATGATTTATCAAATTTCATATCAGGTTCTAAAGCATTATTGCCGTTTTCATAAATACTCTTATCATATATCACTCTCGTATTCTTTATTTCATATTCAAGTTCTTTGTCAATAATTTTTTTTGCAACGGCACTATATTCATCTGAAAGTCTATCTAATGTATTAAACATACCTAGCACTCGCATTTCATAACTGTCATAGCTTATACTTCCATTTCTATAATGTATACCAAATTTAGTATCTATACTGGATTTGGATCTAACATTCATCACATATGATCCATCTTTAAAATTATATATTGGCTTTTCCAGTTCAAGATCAAGATAAGAATAATTATCTTTAATATACTGTTTAATAGTTTCATCTGCAATTCTTGCTGATATTGGATTTCCTACGAAAGCATTTGTAATAAAAAGTATTCCACCGATTAATATTATGGCTATTAGTCCTGCAAGTATTTTAAGTATCTTATTTTTTATATTTTTCATATTATTCACCTTTCCCAAATGCAAATTTTAGAAGCTTTGCAATGATTACTCCCAGTGCTATTAAGCTCGTATATATGATGCTATAAAATAGACTGCCATACAAAATTGTCCAATCGAATCCACTTTCTATTGTCCACGCTATTGTCTGCCATAAATAGCTCAAAATAAAAACTGATATTGGAGTTATATACCATCTTCTCTTTAACACTATAAAAGAAATCCCTCCTATTACAGGCATTATAATAAAGTTATAAAACATGGCCATAGAATTCGTTAATGCTATTCCGGTAATAGCTCCAATTGCCAGAATAAGAATTTGTGTTATGAAAATATTTTTTTTGATATTATAGATTATTTTTTTATCATTTATAGATTTTTGTTCTGAATAAATGTCTTCAAAGGATTCAAATTCTACTTTACAATTGCTACAGCTTTTAATATGATCATTTACTATTTTCTGGCTATCTTCACTTGCTACACCATCCTTTACTAGTGGTATTAAATCTAATATTATATCACAAGAAATATTCTTCAATATAATCCCTCCTTTTCTAAAATAGATTTAATCCATTTTCTAGTTCTAAAGTCAATAACTCTTGCTGAATTCTCTGATATACCTACACTAGCGGCAATTTCTATAAAGCTATAGCCCTCTAATCTCATATTTACTATTTTTTGCGTACGCTCATCTTTTTCTAATAATAAATTGCTTATTCTTTTTGCTATCTCCTTTGTAATTAATTTTTCATCCATAGTATCTACTACATATAATTGTAGAAAGTCATTATATTCAGATGTGGATTTTTCTTTTCTAATATTTTGTAGCCATAAATTTCTAGCTATGGAGAATAACCATGTTTTTATTGAAGAATGTCCTTTGAAATTTGGGATTGTCTTAATTGCATTTATGAAAGTTTCTGACAGCAAATCCTCTGCAAGGTCAGGATTATGAGTCAAAGAAAGTAAATATCTATAAATATCATCTTTATAAAGTTTATATAGCTTTTCTATTTCCTTCATCAAAATCCTCCCTCCCTATAATTAGTCACATTTTTTACAGAAATATTACAGATATTCTAAAATAATTTTATATTCTATAAGAATAACCCCTTTAATCCCCTATTTTTAAGTATACATTATAACGAAAATATATAATAAGCATGATTTATAAAATAAATTATATTGACAATCCTCTATATAAGGTATATTAT
>NZ_CABSQO010000082.1:0-4056 GCF_902479755.1 uncultured Tissierella sp.
ATATTATAGAATATATATAATTTTTTATATAGGAGAGTTGATTATGGATTTAAAACAACTTTTATATTTTGTTACAGTTGTAAATGAGGGAAATATAACTGCTGCCGCAAGAAAGTTACATATCGCACAACCTGCACTTAGTAATCATATAAAAAATCTTGAAGATGATTTAGATATGAAACTATTTTATAGGGGTCCGAGAAAAATAACTCTTACAGATGCAGGTGAAATTCTTTACACTAAAGCAAATAATATTCTTGAGCTAAAACATTCTATTAGAAGAGAATTAGAAGATAGTAGATCTGGATTTAAAGGGACCTTAAAAATTGGAACTATATCAGCCATAGATGCCGACTTACTAGAAAATAATTTTCTTAAATTTCATCAAAAATATAATAATATAAAATATGAATTATATGAGGGCATAACCCCTGAAATTATTGAAATGTTATTTTCAAGGGTTATTGAGATTGGGATTGTAAGGACACCCTTCGATAAAACAGGACTCAATATTACTTATTTGAAAGTTGAGCCTATGATAGCAGCATATAAAAATGACAATGATTTAGACAAACTAGGGTCTAATATTTCAATAGAACATCTTAATAAAAAACCTCTCATAATCTATCGTAGATTTGAAAGTATAATAATTTCTGCATTTCAAAAGGTTGAAATAAGTCCATATATTTTCTGTATAAATGATGATTCTAGAACTTCCTTGCTATGGGCAAATGCTGGCCTAGGAGTTGCTATTGTTCCAATATCATCTAAGAATCTTGTACTTGCAAATAATTTGAAGTTCAAAGTTATAGATAATGAATCTTTATTTACTCAAGTTGCAATAATAACACTTGAAAATAGTAGTTTATCTTCTGTTGCAACTAATTTTTTAAGAGAAATTACAATAGACCCTCTCTCTATTTAAGAGATAAGGGTCTATTAATTTTCTTTTAATTTTAATTCTAATTCAATCTCTTCAATAGTTCCTTTAAATATTCATAGGTTCTTTTTGTAGACGAAATACTAAGTCTCTCCTTAGGTGTGTGGACATCATACATGTTTGGCCCAAATGAAATGATGTCTAACTCTGGATATTTCTTTGCAAATACTCCACATTCCAATCCTGCATGAATTACTGTTGATTCCATTTCTTTTCCAAATACTTCTTTGTATAGTGCTAATGCTGTATCTCTTAATTTTGATTCAGGATTATACTCCCATTCTGGATAATTACCACTAATGCTGTAAGAGGCATTAGTTTTATCTATTTCTTCTAGGATATTTTGACGTAGTTTTAATAACACACTTTCTGCTGAACTCCTAGTTGATACTTGAATTATGATTTGCTCTTCTTCCGTTTTGATTATAGCTAAATTACTAGAGCTTTCTACTATCTCTTCATTTTGGGCAAGTCTAGTAAATACTCCTGTTGGAATAGAATCAATAAGCAAAATTAAAGAACTAAGGACCTTTGAACTTAAAACCTTTGAAACCAAATTACCTTTTGTAATTCCTATGCTAATATCTGGCTCTTCTAGCTTATTTTCATCTATAATTTTCTTTCTGATTTCTTCAATCTTATCATTAAATTTAGATAAATCTTCAGAATTCACTCCAATCTTAACCCTACTCTGTCTTGGAATAGCATTATCTTTAGTTCCACCTGTAATAGATATCAATTTTATGTCTATAGTTTCTTTTATTTCCCTTAATATAGAATTTAATATCTTATTAGAATTACCTCTAGGTTTATGGATTTCCATACCAGAATGTCCTCCCATCAAACCTCTGACCTCTATCTCAATTTCATAGGAATCAGAAACTTCTTTATATTCTATTGGAATTTTTACTTCAATTAATTCTCCTCCAGCAGACCCTGTTACAAGTACCCCTTCTTCTTCTGAGTCTATATTCAATAGCCTAGTTCCTTTTAAGACACCCTCAGATAATCCAAGAGCTCCATCCATCTCAGTCTCTTCAGACGTGGTTACTAACAACTCTATACTAGGATGCTCCAAAGTAGTATCTTCAAGGATTGCTAACCCCATCGCTACAGCTATTCCATTATCTGCTCCCAAAGTAGTTTTATCTGCATGAATATAGTCTCCATCAATTTCTAATTTAATAGGATCTTTATTAAAATCATGGCTGCTAGTATCTTCTTTTTCACATACCATATCCATATGTCCTTGTATTATAACTCCTTCTGAATCCTCATATCCTAGTGTAGCAGGTTTTCTAATGATGACGTTAAGTACATTATCTTGAACCGTCTCAAGACCCAGCTTCTTGCCAATCTCTCTTATATAGTTGCTAACATTCTCTTCATTATAAGAGCATCTTGGAATTTGAGATAATTGCTCAAAATAATAAAACACTCTCTTTGGCTCTAAATTTTCTAATTTATTCATAGGTTTCTCCATATTCTCATCTCCTAATCCTTTTAAATATATTTCCAATATTTGATGATTCTTATACAATATAAAAAAGGATGGTTGATTCTACTTCCCATCCTTAAAAAAGTCCTCTTATTATCATTGTAAATCCTAAAATAGCTAATGGAATACCTAGAATAGCACCAATAAATGTTAAACTCAAAACAATACCTAATATCAGAAAAGCAAATCCTAACATAATAGCTACTAGTCTTCCAGTCATTTTCATTATGCCTTCAACCAATTTTCCTAATGCAATAAAAGGAAAAAATAAAAATTTCATCTTCTTATCCCCCTATTTTTATCTAATATATTCATTATATGAAATTTTACTATATCTAGTTCTTCTTTATAACAAATATATTAATTTAATACTCCATATCGATGATAATATCGCTATCTAAATTTGGATTTATCTCTTTTATTAGCTCTGCCAGTTCTATTTTAAATTCTTCTTCTGAAAACTGTTTATCACTCTTATTTCCATCTACCACTACGTGAAAAACCACAATCTTACTTCCATTATCTTCTATGATATTGAAGTCATGCATAGATTTAATAAATGAGTCTTTTTTTATTCTATTTTTTATTTTATTCATAATGTCAACAGACTCTTTTGATTGAAAGCCTATAGGGTCCATATGAATTACTAAGTGTAGATTAAACTTTTCACTTAATTCCCTTTCTGCCTGATCAATTATATTGTGAATTGTAACTACATCTATATCCGATGGTATCTCTGCATCTATTGTAGCCATTACCTTACCTGGCCCATAGTTATGAACTATTAAATCATGTACACCTAATATATAATCATAGGAAAGAACTCCTTCGGTTAATTCTCTTATTAAATCCTCATGAGGAGCCTCACCAATTAATTGGCTAAGGGTTTCTTTTACTAGTGAAAATCCTGAGTATAGAATAAATATAGATACTAAAATTCCTACATACCCATCAATAGGATATTCTGTAATTAGTGATAAAAGTAAAGAAAAGGCTACTACAGAAGTAATAATCACATCACCTAAAGCATCTGTAGCTGTTGCCTTTAAAGCTGCTGATGAAATCTTATTTCCAAGTTTTCTATTAAAAAAGCTTAGCCATATTTTGAGAGATATAGATATTACTAATAATATAAAAGGGATTATCTGAAATTCTATAGCCTTTGGGCTAATTATCCTATCAACTGATGATTTAACAAATTGAAATCCTACTACCATAACCATAAATGCTATTATCAATGCTGTTAGATACTCTATCCTTCCATGACCATAAGGATGTTCTTTATCTGGTGGCGCATTTGAAAGTTTAAATCCTATTACAGTCATAATAGAAGAGGCAGTATCAGATAAATTATTAAAAGCATCAGCAGTAACAGCAATTGAAGACATTATTAATCCCGTAATAAGCTTTAATATAGATAACAGTAAATTTACAAACAATCCTACGAAACCAGCAATATACCCTATTCTTTCTCTTACACTTTTGTCTAAATAATTATGATTTCCTTTCGTAGCAAGGTTTAAAAAATATTCTGTCAATATGCTTCCTCCTTTGAGATTTATACGTTTTGTAAACTTAAATGAAAATTGAGGACTCCAACCTCTGTATGGTACAATGT
>NZ_CABSQO010000083.1:0-3882 GCF_902479755.1 uncultured Tissierella sp.
TTAATTTATCAAGACCTAATTTTTAAAAATAGGTAATTAAGGAGAAATGAATATATTATACATGTATAATATATTCATTTCTCTTATATTTTCTTATAGATATCTCCATAACTAATTTTTAACTGTTCCTTTAGTTGCTCATTTTCCTCTTCTAACTTTTTTATTTTTCTTTTGAGGCTTGCAATTATAGCATCTTTATTATTATCATCCATTTCCCTTTTAACCTGTTTTGGAGTAGGTACTTGTGATTGTTGCCGCCTTAAAGTTTCAATTCTTTCTCTAATGTTAAGATTACTATATAAAGTTGCTTTAGAAACTCCTGATTCATTAGCAACACTATTAAAATTAATGTTCTTATTTATTTTAATAAGTCTTTTTATAGACTCATCTACCTTTCTTTGAGTATCAGCCCTTCTTTGAGCATGTAATTGGTTTAAGTGTTCTTTACGATCATAACTACTCATTATTTATCACCACTTTTTTTATTAATCTATCTAATTTTCCATATACAATATTTCCGCTATATACAGTATCATATATTTCTTCATATAGGTTTAAAAGCTCTTCATTTTCTCTAGCCATATCCTCACGATTATAATATTTAGCCTGTTCTATAAGAGATCTTGTAGCATTTATATGTATTTCATATTTCTTTACATCTCCTTCAAATATACCCACTGCTAAATCCTTGCATGGTCTACCTCCATTACAAGTTAAGCAAGGTGGTTGCTTAGCAAAATTACATTTTCCTTTACTTCTCTGTAAACAGGTTCCATAAGGAGTATCTATGGAGCTTAATTTATGATTAGTCCAAAGCATATCAAGAATATCTTCAGGAGTATCTCCATGCGTTTCTTCATAAAGTTTACCTTCAATATCAAAACTGAATATCCCTTGATTTATTACATTGTCAAAGACTTTCCTCTTATTATCATCAAGAAGTCTTGCATATCTCATTGTCATTTCTGGCGAAGCATGAGCCAATAATTCCTGAACAGTTAATATATCAGCACCACCATTTAATACTTTTATAGCATAGGTATGTCTAAAGGAATGGTTTTTAAAGTGATACAAATGACCCATTTCATCGATTATATTATATTCTCTTGCAAAAGCGTTAAGATTGTTCCGGATCCAATCCTTTGAATAAGGTCTGCCTTTTCTGCTGCCATTATATCTAACAAAAATATAATTTTCAGGATTGTTATCCTCATTACTATTTTGCTTAGTATTATTAATTAAAATAGATAACATATTAGCCAATTCATCATCAATAGGTATTCTATGTCCAATTTCATAAGTTTTTTCTATGTCAGTTTCTACCCAGTATTTATTATTAAGCTTAACAAGACAATCTTGTTTTAATCCCAACACATCAGATATACGTAGTCCTGTTTTATACATTACCCAGATGACAGGAATTACTTCTTTATGTAGATTATTAATATTATTAAACAACTGGTCTAAAACATAATCTGGTATATATTTTATTTGTTTATACGACTTTTTATTTAAAGTTGGTTTGTCATCTGGAAAGATAAGCATCCTAGCATTTTTAATAGGAGCAATAGAATACTCTTTTATTTGAATATCAGATAAAAATTTTTGAATACTAGTTAAAGCTCTAATTTTATAGCTTGATACATTAGCATCTTTACGAGTTAATCTATTTACTGTATAAGTATTTAGCCATTCTATATACTTCTCTATATGTTCTCTGTCTAATTTTTTTAAATCATTCCAAGTAGGTTCTAATTGTAGTATACAATATATAAATTTTTGAATAAAATTGAAAACATGCCGTGCAGTTCCAATAGTGAATTTATGATTACTTAATAGCTTCTGCTTAAAATATCTTTTTATTTCTGTTTTAATATTTTCATTCTCTATTGAGGTAAAATCTATTAGGTAACTAGTAGATGATTTATTAAAGGTTAAACCATACTTTTCAAGATTTTTTATATCCCAAATATCCTTTTCCCACTCTATTCTTGTATCTGTAAGACTAAATAACTCCTGATAAACTTGATTTAATAGGTATGCTATAGTGGTTTTGCAAGTACACTCTTTACCTAAACTTTTTTCATACCTCGTTACTAAAGTTTTTATACCCTTATTTTCAAGCCAGTCTATCCATTCAAAATTTGCTTTATCTATATCTAAATCAAGTATGGAATTTAAATTAGGATACTTTTCATTTATAAAGTCTGATAATCTTTTAAACATACTATTTTGGTTTACAAAAGCATTACAAAAAGACCATTCAGTTTTGAAAAATCTATGATAGATTATAAACTTTATTTCTTTATTTATATTAGGATTATTGAATCTAAAAAATATATTTTTATTTTTGTACTTATATTTCTCATACTGTTTTTTAAATTGTTCTATGCCACCAAAAAAGTCTATATGCCAAGCATCATTATCTATAAAATATGTTGTTCTAACTTCCTTATAGGTTACTGAACCGTCAATATTAATAAGCTTTTCCTTATAACTTGATATGGTATCAATAATTATTTGTTGATACTCTATCACGCTGTTATATCCAAGTAGATTTAAAGGATTCATCATTAGAATTTACCTTCCTCGTTTTTATTAGTAATTATCTTAAAGACTGGCTGTGCTATTTCCCAACTTTTTCTTATGTCCTCATCTGAAGGATGCAGATATAGATTCATAGTAGTTTGTATTTGGGAATGACCTAATCTTTCTTGCACCTGCTTAATATCTTTTGTCTGTCTATAATACATGGTAGCATGTGTATGTCTTAAAAGATGGGGATAAATTCTTATTCCAGTTTTCTTCTCCAGCATCTTAAATAGAGAATTAACATTAGAGTAATCCATGGGTTCTCCACATTTTTCACCTTTTATTTTAATAAATACAAAATTAGTATCTATTTCTAAATCGTCTAATATATCATACATGTAGTCATCAAACAAATCCATTAACTCTTGCGATACATGAATTTCTCTTTCTCCTGTCTTTAATTTAGAACCATTAACAAGTTCTCCTCTATCCACTAACCTGATTTTATGACCATTTTGATAATCACAAATAAAATCTTCAATAAATAGTGATAAGGCTTCTCCAATTCTTAGCCCTGTTTCAAATAATAGTCTAATTAAAAAACTATCCCTTATATTTGTCGTTGCAGTGTATATTTCTTCTACTTCTTCTTTAGTAAGTACCTTTAACTTTTTTCTTGGTTCTTCAATTTTTAAAATATTCCTATTTATAGGTTTATCTTTATTCACATGATATAAAAAGTCTTTATAAATCCTATTTTTCCCAATAAATATTTGTTTCATAAGTTTATCAATCATGTCATTATTTATTTCTTCTGTTCTAAATAGATAGTCATAGAAATTAGTAACTGCTGAAATAATTAAATTAACTGTTCTTTCTGTTCTCTTTGATTTAGTAGGCATTATACCGACTATTTTATTACTTTCATAAGGATTTCTTAGCCAACCAACAAAATCAGATAAATCGTTAATATTAATTTCCCGATAATCTTTTTCTACTTCTTTTAAAAATTCAAAATAGAGCTTTAAACTATAGCAGTAAGTTTTCTGAGTGTTACTACTTTTTTCTGTATTATCAAGATATTTAATATATTTAACCACTGGAATTACTGGTAAACCATCATCAAGTAACATGTATCCTTTTTTATTTTCCTGTAATATGACTTCCTGCACTTTCAAGGCTATCCTCCAACACTCACTATTTTATTTACATTTTATTAAATATATTATACTATATATACTAAATAGATATAGTTAATTTAATAATTTCACTTTATAAAAAATATAGTGAATAAATAGTTATATTAAACTATCTATTCACTATTAATTATACTATATTTAAATTAATGAT
>NZ_CABSQO010000084.1:0-3562 GCF_902479755.1 uncultured Tissierella sp.
TTCCGTTTGCTGTCAACTGTTTTTTAAAACTTTTTTTAAATCATTTTGTTGATTTGTTTTCACTAATAGTCTTAAAGAACTTGGCGCTGACAATATATAACTATACACTGTTTTTATTACTTTGTCAACAGCAATTTAAACATATTATTTAGTTTTATAAAAAAATACTCTTATATTACTTAAACCAATGGTTATAGTTTGTCTTATAGATATTTTGTATTGTAAATTTCTTTATATATTTGTTAGAATAATTGTAGATTTATACCTATTATTTGTTACAATAGAGTTGGAGTAATAATTTGAGAGAGGTGATAGAATGGATTTTAGACAATTAGAAACATTTGTTGAAGTTGCGAAATTAAAGAGTTTTTCTAAAGCAGCTGAAAAGCTTTTTATTACTCAACCTACTGTGACTAATCATATTCAAAATTTAGAGAAAGAACTTGGTACCTTATTAATTAATAGATTTGGAAAGAAAATCACATTGACCGATGCAGGCAATTTATTATATAAATATGCCATTAATATATTAAATTCTTGTGAAATGGCAAAATTTGATTTAGCTTCTTATCAAGGAAAAATTCAAGGTCATTTGCACATATATTCAAGTTCTGTTCCTAGAAAATATCTGCTACCAACTATAATTAAAAACTTTTTAAATCATTATCCTGATGTTTCATTTACTGTAGGTGATAAGGATTCTAAAAAAGTTGTGAGAGGAATTTTAGATGGAGAAACTGATTTTGGAATTCTAGGAGCTAAATTCTCTTCAAACAATCTTAAGTATATTGATTTAATGGAGGACAGGTTAGTTTTAATCACTCCTAACTCTCCTAAGTTTCCTGGTGATAATTTTTCTTATATAGAAAAGGATGTATTATTTAGAGAAAAAATCATGTTTAGGGAAGAAGGTTCTGGTACTAGGGCCTTAGTTGAGAATATATTTGAAAAAGCTAAGCTTCCTATTAGCAAATTAAATATAGCTGCTTATGTTGAAGACACAGAAGCAATTAAAGAACTAGTTTCTCTTGGTATAGGTATTAGTTTCCTATCCGAAAAAGCTGTTCAAAATGATCTGATACTTGAAAAATATAAAGTTTTCTATGTTGAAGACTTGGAATTTATCAGAAAATTTTATTTTGCTTTTCATAAGAGTAGACAGCTATCCCCCCTTAGCGAAGCTTTTAAAAATTATATATTAGAATTTGTAAAAGACCAGAAGATATAATTCGTCTGGTCTTTATAATTTTTTTATATTATTTTTATATGCAAATATTGCAGCCTGAACCCTATCATTTAAATCAAGCTTTTTAAAGATATTCGACACATGGTTTTTCACAGTTTTTTCACTAATATATAATCTATCAGCAATGTCTTTATTGTTCAAGCCTTCAGCAATTAAAATAAGTACTTCATACTCTCTTTTTGTTAGTGAATTGATTTTATCAATACTAATATTAAAATATTCATCATAGTTAGAAGATCTGCTAACTAAATCTGCCACACTAGGTTGTATATACTTTTCTCCTTTTGCTACATCTCTAATTCCTTTAATTAAACTATCTGCATTTGAATCTTTCAACATATATCCATTTGCGCCTAACTTTAATGTCTTTAAAATATATTCCTTGTCTTCATGTATAGTAAGAATAATTACCTTCGATGTTATTCCCATATCTTTAAATTTCCTAAGGGTTTCTATTCCATTTAATTTAGGCATATTTATGTCTAATAGTATTATATCTGGATCTAATTCTGTAGCCATTATAAAAGCTTCTTCACCATTACTTGCTTGTCCAATAACGACTATATCATTTTCCAATTCTAATATTTGTTTTATTCCTTCTCTTATTAATGCGTGGTCATCCGCAATTATAACCTTAATAATTTTATCCTTCATTGTTTAGTCCTCCTCATTCAAAGGTATGAATAAGCTTATTTTAGTTCCCAAATTTGAAGAAGATGTTATGTGGAGGTTCCCATTTAGCAACTCAACTCTTTCTTTTATACTCATCAATCCAAATCCTCCTGATACTGAATTGGATTCTTTTCTATAGCTTTCTGGATCAAATCCTATACCATCATCTATAATAGATAAATTAATCTTAGTTAAAGATTTTTCAATTATAATAGAAGTAGATTTCGCTTTTGAATGTTTTCTAATATTGCTTAAAGATTCTTGAGTAATTCTAAAGATAGCTATTTGTATAGCAGATTCTAAATCACTAAAAGAGCCATATGTCTTAAGACTTACCTTTATTCCAGTATCTTCTTCAAAAATAGATATATATCTTTCTAATGTGGGAATAAGTCCAAGATCATCTAAAGACATAGGTCTCAAATCATATATTATCTTTCTTACATCTTTTAAAGTTCCTCTAATAACCCATTTTAAATTATGAAGCTCATTTTTAGCCCTATCCTTATCTACATCTAATAATCTTTCACATAACTCAGCTTTTACTATAACATTTGCTAAAGATTGAGCTGGTCCATCATGTATATCCCTGGCTACCCTACTCCTCTCTTCTTCTTGTGCTTCTATAATTTTAATACTTAAATAATGTTTCTTACTCAGCTCATCTACAGTTGCTGCTATATTGCCCGCATTTCCCATTAAATACTCTGTAGCTACGGTTATTTGTTTATTAATATTTTCTGCCTTTTTATATACTTCATAGGAGCTCTTTAGCCTAAGCTCTATTTCCTTTCTTCTCTCTATCAAGTTTTTTTCTTCTTCTCTCTTTAATAAAAGCTCTACTCTAATTCCATTAGCCAGTTCATAAGCATCTTTTATATCATTTTCACTAAATAAATGAAAATTCTTGCTCTTATTAGATAGATTCCCACGACTTCTTTTATCAAGGTCCTCTAATCTCCCTACTTGAGCAAGTGTATCCTGAATCTTAACCTGTAAAGACTTAAGTTCATCCTCCAGTCTTTTACATTCTAATCTTGAATGGCTAACAATCTCAAAAATTTCATCCTTAGTCCCTTTTATGGAATCAATAGTAGCCTCTAATATTTCATTTAATCTTTTGATACTTATTTGTTGTGATCCCATAATATACTAAACCTCTAAATTTTGTATTTCTTCTATCTCATCCTTTGATAATATTTTCTTTAGGTCTATTAGAATTAAAAGCCTTTTTTCATCTAATTTCCCTACACCTGTTATATATTTCTTATCAACACCACTTATAAATGAAGGGGCAGGATCTATTTGTTCATCATTTACCCAAACTGTTTGAGAAGCTTCATCTACTATAAATCCGATTTCTTTCTCATCTAAGCTAATAACTATAATTCTAGTATCTTTCGTCACCTCAGCTTGTCCTAATGACAACCTCTTTTTTAAATTAATAATTGGTATAACGCTTCCTCTATAATTTATAACCCCTTCAATAAATGATGGTGTATTTGGTAGAGAAATAGCTTCCTCATATGGACCAATTTCTTTTACATTCATTATGTCAATACCAAATTCACCTTTTCCAAGTTTAAAAACCACATATTGATTTTCAGCCATAGAATATACCTCCTTTTTTTTTACAAAATATAC
>NZ_CABSQO010000085.1:0-2975 GCF_902479755.1 uncultured Tissierella sp.
GTGAGATAGAAAAGAGATACAGTTATTAAACTGTAACTATATTATACGAGGAGGAGATAAAAATGGAAATGTATAAGATAGGTGATTCAGATAATTATGTTTCTTTCAACAAAAATGATTTAAGAAGAATTTATTTATTACAGCAATTAGAAAATAATAATGGTGTAGAGTTAGATGAGAATGAAAAACCAATTAGATTTAAAAATAATATTCTTCAGAAAGTCAAGATCAACGAAGAAGACTTATTTTCTTATCTTTACTTAGAACAACAAGACCTAGAGGAAGAAATTTTATATGATAATTTAAAAGAAGAATATTTACATAGTGTTAGGGTAAATAAATCACCTTACTCTGTTATAAGAAGGGTAAAGGACTTTGATTATTTTATTGAAGATGAATATCTAAAAGAAAAAATTGAAGAAAAAGTTAAAGAAAATTGGAAAGTAGTTATTGAAAAATTAGATGACACAATAGTTATGAAATATTTTAATTCTGATAAATTCAAAAAAGAAACTCTAAATTCAATCTCTGTAGATAATTTTGTTAAATCTGATCCTTTATTTGATGTAAATAAACTAGATACAATAATTAAAGATTTTGATTTTAGTAAGGAAGAAGATAAATTAAAGGTAGTAGAGCTATTGGACAAAGAAATAAAGGAGAATTTAAATAACGTAAATGTAGATATTAATATAAAAGAGATTATAAAATCAAATCCAGATTTTTTTGACTTAGATAGACTTATAAAAGCAGAAGAAAAAATAATACTAAAAGTATTTCAAGAAATAGAGTTAGAAAAAGATGGACATACTATCAAAGTTGAAGCTACTAAAGAACAAGATATTACAGATAAAATAATAGAAGAACTAACAAAACAGACAACAATTGAAGATCCATATGTGGATAATAAACTATTGACAGAGGAAGAAATTAGGAAGAGAAGCAGTGAGGGCTCTATAAATTATGAAAAAGAGGAGAAAGAGCTTATAGAAAAGATAAATTTCTATAATAGTTTAGAGCTCTAAGGTATTGGAAAAATGTACTAAAGATAGTATAATGTACGTACACAAAACACAGAGGGGGAATGGGAAATGAGGAAAAGAACTACGATTATCTTCACA
Organism: uncultured Tissierella sp.; assembly: GCF_902479755.1. NCBI lineage: Bacteria > Bacillati > Bacillota > Tissierellia > Tissierellales > Tissierellaceae > Tissierella > uncultured Tissierella sp. The sequence goes on from NZ_CABSQO010000085.1 coordinate 1,122, forward strand.
ATATTATTTCTTTTGTTATCAACAACAACTGCATGTGCAAGTGGTGGAGTAAATGCTAATGTTATAGAAGAAAATACGGTAGCAATGGTTAGTACTATAAAAGAACAAGAAGTTACAAATGTAAAAATTAAAATAAATGGAGTAGAATTAAAAATTCCAGAGGAATATGGACATCCTTTCATTGATACTCAAAATAGAACAATGATACCACTAAGGATAATTTCCGAAAGTTTAGGACATAAAGTTGAATGGGATAACAAGACTCAAACAGCAAATATAGATAAGAGTGTATTTATTACAGTTGAAAAAAATATAGCTTATGGTCCAGGTAGTGAAAACAACCCAAGTGGAATAATTGAAATGGATACTAAGGCTATTTTAAAAGATGGTAGAACTTATGTGCCATTAAGATTTGTAGTAGAGGCTTTAGGTTATGAAGTAAAGTATGATGGTCCAAAGGCATCAAATGGACATAATCATATGACAAATATCTTTAAAGAAGGTATGACAAATCAACCAAGTACAGATGATGGTGCTCCAAGTAAAGATGGTAATGTGTATAAGATTAAAGGTGAAAGTGGAACAGTTAGCATTAATCTTGATACAGATAGAAATAAATATGGAGAGGTTAATGATGAAAAAGCATTTGAATTGTTAGAACTATTCCATAAATCAATAAAATTAACAGAAAGTAAAGACTCTGTTAAATTAACATTTTATCAACCAGAAATGCCAACTGGAGACGGATTGAAGTATAATGCTTCAATTGAGTTAGCTATGAAAGAAGGCAGTGGATATGGTGCATATTTAGATATTTATTCAACTAATAATCTACAAAACGTATTTACGACTATTAGAGATGACGGATATAGTGAAGTTATTTTTGAAATTGATATGTCAAAAGTTGAGAATATAGTATTCTCAGGCAGAGTAAGTTACAATGGAAAAACATCAGAACAGTATAGAGCAGACTTGAGAACAGGAAAGGTAGCTCTTGGAAAATATCAATTTCTATATGAATAAAATTTATTTTTCAAACTAAATGAGGCGAGTATGGCAATTGTACTAAAAAGAACTTCTTGAAAAAGAGGTTCTTTTTTCTATTTTTCACTTTATTTAGTTTTAAAATACTTAAAATCTCTTATAATTTAGAAACAAGATTAAAAGGGAGGAAGTAATTATTTTAAAGAACCTTTTTTAAAAAAGGAAAGCTGGTAGGGAGAAAATAGGTCATATCTTATTAACAAGCGAAATTATGCCACTGTATTGTAGCACCCCACCAATTACAAACAAAACATTATATTTTGTAAAGAAGTTCAAGAATAATGTTGCTACAGGAAAAGAACTAAATTCACTTTCTAGTAGCGAAAGGGAATTCTTGTATGTAAAGAGTATTAACACAAAATGGTGTTCCTGTTAAGATAAAAGATAAAAATTTTAAAAAGATAATTTGTAATACAGAGTTTGAAAAGAATGGGTTCAAATCTCGGCAAGTTTATTTAATTTCATAGACCAGTTTTTTATTATAATTACCAACCCTTTAAGTAAGATATAGTACAAAAATTATAAAGGGGGGTAATAAAATTATGAAAACTAAAGGAATAATCTACTACTTAAATAATAAAGAGGACTATATCGTAAGAGTAAATAAAAAAACGGGTTTAAGAAATATTGTTATATTAAAGATGAAGAGCTGATTCCTTTTTAAAAATAATTTAAATACACTTTTTAGTGTATTTTTTTGTTCTTAACTATGTATATATGAGTTGTATATAATGTATATATTTTTTTGAGGATGTTTTTGAAGAAATAAATATAGTTAAATATAAATATTTTTAATATACATACTTTATA
>NZ_CABSQO010000086.1:0-2650 GCF_902479755.1 uncultured Tissierella sp.
CTTAGAAGCTTGTACTTTTATTGATTAATATGCATACTTTTAGATTTTATTGAAATACTAAAAAAGGTAATAAAAAACATTATTAGTATTTCTTAAATATAAAAAAATATTACTGGAAATCAAAATTTCCAGTAATAATAAATTGATAAAAATACTAATTACACAAAACTATCTAAACTCTCACAATAAGTGTTCAGTCAGGTTTTATATAAACTTTATCTAAAGTTATATTCTGTAACTATGCTTTCTCTTCCTGTTCTTTTATCATTATAATATTCGTAAAAAGATAGTCCTAAGAAACTTCCTGTAATATTATAAATATTCTGAAATCCTAAATTCCCAAGTGCTTTTGCTGCATTATAGCTTCTCTGCCCTGTTCTACAATGTAAGTATACTGGAATATCTTTTGGTATCTCACTTATTCTGTCTCTTAGTTCACTTAAAGGGATATTCACTGCATTTATAATATGTCCATTGTCATATTCATTCTTTTCACGTACATCAATTATATATGCGTTATTTTCAACAAGTTCACGTACTTTATCAACATTTACCTGTCTAAAGTCACCATTTAATAAATTACATGAAACATATCCAGCATAATTCACAACATCCTTAGCAGTTGAAAATGGCGGTGCATAGCATAGTTCTAAATCTTTTAAATCTTCAACATTTCCACCAAATTTTATAGCTGTAGCAATTATATCAATTCTCTTTGTAACATCACCTTTTCCAATGGCTTGTGCACCTAAAATTTTACCTGTTGGTACTTCATAAAGCATCTTAAAGTGTATTGGTGATGAGCCAGGCATTATTCCAACCTTATCACTAAGTATTAATCTTACAACATCATATTGTATATTCATATTCAAAGCTTTTATAAGACTTTCATTTAATCCAGTTGATGCTCCATTATAATCAAAAACCTTTATTGCAGATGAGCCTATGTATCCTCTATTGAAAGTACTCTTATTATTAATGTGATCCGCAACATTTCTTGCCTGCTTCTGGGCTGGACCTGCAAGTGATAACTTTGTATAAGAATGAGTAAGGGAATTATATACTTCTATGGCATCACCAACAGCATATATGTCTTCATCATTTGTTTTATAATTACTATCTACTTTTATTGCTCTTGTTTCACCTAGCTCAATATCTGAATCTTCTGCAAGTTTTGTTTCTGGTGCTACACCTATTGCCATTATTACTGCTTGTGCTCTAACTTTTCTTCCAGATGATAAAACAACCGTATCTTTTTCAAATTTTTCAACCTTGTCTTCTACTATTAAATCTATTCCTTTATCATAAATCTCTTTATGAAGTATCTGTACCATATCATAATCAAAAGGTCTTAATATCTGATTTCCAGCTTCTACAAGTGATACATTATAACCACCATCTTGTAAATTTTCTGCCGCTTCTACTCCAATAAATCCACCACCGATAACTGCTACATCTTTAATATTATTATTTTTTAAATACTGGTTGATTTTATCTATATCAACAACATTTCTTATGGTAAACAAGCTAACTTCATCACTTCCTTCAAATTTAGGAACTATAGGATGAGCACCTGGTGATAATATTAACTTATCATAACTTTCTTTGTATATTTCATCACTATCAGTCTTTCTTACTTCTACAGTCTTATTTTTTCTATCTATTGAAATTACTTCACTATTTGTTCTTGCATCAATGTTAAACTGTTTCTTAAATTTTTCAGGACTCATAAGTACTAGTCTGTCAGGTGTCTTAATTACACCACTTAAATGGTATGGCAGTGCACAGTTTGAAAATGATACATGAGGACCCTTTTCAAACATTATAATTTCATCTTCTTCGCTGTTTCTTCTAAGTCTTGCAGCTGCTGATGCTCCTCCTGCGACTCCACCTATTATAAGTATTTTCTTCTTCATAATTATTCCTCCCATTTTCTAATGATAGTGTAAAATTATTTACACTACGATTTTAATTTTTTATTCATATATCAAGGGTTCCGAACGTTTTTTTGTATAATTTAATTTATATCTAATCTTAATCTATATGTTGCGCTATTAACTTTACAATTATTTTCTTTGTGAACCTGCGTATGATCCAACTCCGCCTGATACATCTATAACATCATACCCTTGCTTTTTAAGGAATGAACAAGCTCTTGCACTTCTCCCACCAGACTGGCAGATAATATAATATTCTTTATTCTTATTTAAATATTTTTCAGGATTATCTAAAAGATTTCCCATTGGAATATTCTTTGCCGATTTAATGCTTCCACCTTTATATTCATAATTCTCCCTTATATCAATAAGTTCAATCTTTCCAAGTAAATTATCAATATCATTTACATTAATCACTTTTCCTATATCTCTTTTAAAAAGTCCAAACATTTTTTGTTCCTCCTTGTTTTCTCTCTAAATTTCACAATATTATAGTTGGTTTAAATTTTCTTTTTATACTAGAAAATCTTAAAATCAAATTTGTCTATGTATTAATTATATTTAATATTAAATAGTTCTTCTGTAACTTAGTCACATTAAATTATTAATACTTAATATAATAAAATATCTCGCTTATTGATTGCATTAAAAAAGGGGCTGTATCAAATTGAAATTTTTTAAATTCAATTTGATACAGCCTATTCTTATAAACG